>JAOZPY010000078.1 GCA_029932495.1 Desulfobacterales bacterium | reverse complement strand
GCCGCCCGTCCGACATCTTCAGCCGTGCCCCAGCGCGGCATCGGCACCAGCCCATCGGCAATCAGTCGGTCATACTTTTCGATAACAGCGGCCGTCATATCGGTTTTCATGACGCCGGGCCGCAATTCAAACACATTAATATTGCTGCCGGCCAGCCGGACCGCCCACAGGCGGCTGGCCATTGAAAGCCCGGCTTTTGAAATACAGTATTCACCGCGGTTGACAGAAACAAGTTCCGCCGAAACAGAGCTGATAAAAATAATGGTAAACCCCCCCTTTAACAGGGGCATGGGGTTTTCCTTCAACCAGTATCGGGCGACCTGCTGGGTTAGAAAGTACGGTCCCTGCAGGTTGATGCGCATAATCTCCTCAAACGATGCCTCGCCGGCGTCGAGAATATCGGCCCGCGTCCGGGGGGCGATGCCGGCATTGTTCACCAGGCCATCCAGCCTGCCGAACCGCTGCAAAATGTTTTTGATCAACTTGCGGCGGTCGTTCTTCCGGCTGATATCGGCCTGCAGTGCAAAAAATTTCTGTTGAGCGGTTTTCTTTCCCCGTTGGCATTCAGAAACAGTTTTTTCTGCTGCTTTTGCATTGCCGACAAAATTAACGGCAACCGAATAGCCGCTTGCGGACAGCTTCAGGGCGATTCCGCGCCCCAGCCCACGGCTGGCGCCGGTGACCAGAATGACTGGAACTTTGTCAGACATGATCTGCAACCTCTTTTCCAACCATAGACGGTTTGCCTGCCTTCAATTTCTTGTAAATCGGCCGGTAAACTTCAGCGTCCCGGATCACGCATCCGGTGACGCCGTCAAGCCGCATCAGTTCCGTGCACTTGCCGCAGGCGATACAGCACTTTTGGCGCTGCATTTTTCCGGTATTGATAATGTCCTGGGCAAAATCGGGATAGGCAAAAGACTGGCGACCGAATCCGGCCAACTGAAACCACCCCCCGGCCACACCCCCGGCAGCGACAGCGGCGGCAAATTCTCTCAACCAGCTCAGACCGGTGGCGACAATCGCCGTTTGCGGTACCGCCGCCTGGATTTTGCGGGCGATATTCAGCATTCTTTCAATCGCATACAGCTGGTTTTCTCTCGGAATATACGGACCGCTATCGTATGGGCGGCCGACATGGGGATTATAGTAAGGACTGCCGGCACTCACGTTGATCAGCCTGACGCCTTTTTGCTGCAACTGCTCAACCAGCCGAATCGGTTCGGACAGGTCCACCCGCCGGTGATCTTCCCGGCTGACACCCCATCCGTACGGATACGGCATCCCGTCATAGCCGTTCATGCGCACGGCAATGTCGATTTTTCCGGACAGCTTTTTGTACACCTTATCGACAATATTGAGCAAAAAGCGGGTACGATTCTCAAAACTTCCGCCATAGGGGCCCTGCCGTGTATGCGCGGACAATAGTTCGGAGATAAGATATCCGTGACAACTTTTGATGTCGACGGCGTTAAACCCGATTTGAGCGGCCATAACAGCGGCTTCGACATACTTGTCTTCAAGCGCCTCCAGTTGAGCGTCAGTGATGATGTTGCCGGCCGCCTGCTTCTCGTCGCCCAGGTACGGATTGACGGCGGCGATAATCGGCTGCGCCTTGGATACAGGTCGGCTGTGTCTGCCGGAATGGGTCAGCTGGACAACCGTGTAAGGTTTGCCGCCTGTACCGTTTTTGCCCACCGCCGCGTCCAATGTTTCCTGAAACAGCGCAGCCAGCTCTTTTATGGTATCACCGGTGATCAGCAACTGCCTCGGGTTGGCCCGGCCCTGTTCAACAACGGCGGTTGCCTCAAACCACAGCAGGCCGGCACCCCCTGTTGCAAATCGCCGGTAGCGTCTGTGCGTCAGCTCTGTCGGTCGGCCCCGGCTGTCACCATCGCAGCCTTCCATGGGATGAATCACCAATCGATTTGAAACACTGTTTTTCCCGATTCGAAGTGGCTGCTGCAGCATGCCGGTATCTTCTGCCAGCGGAAGCTCTATGCCCAATCGGCTTAACTCTTTTTTCAGATCCTCAAAGGAGTCGAATTTGAACCTTCGGTAGGCTTCCATGAATTATCCGTCCGCGATGTTTTATAAACACGAAAAAATATTTTTTCGTGTTTATAAATTTATTGATTACCCTCATTGACCTCTTTTACAAAACGGCTGGCCAGTGCATCCAGCTCCTTGAGTTGATCATCACTCAAGCGACTGTCAACCGAATTTTGCATCAACTGCTGTGCCTTTTCTTCCGCCCTGGTTGCCAGGTCCTTGCAACCCTGGCTTTCCCAATTTTCCCGCGGCTGACGGAAAAGCAGCTTAGGCAGAAAAAACTCATCGCGAAAATGGGTGGCCGTATGGGGTTGTTCCAGAAAGGACCCCCCAATGCCCACCTGCTTGATCAAGTCCACCGCCAGGGCCTGATCGTCGACCGCCGTACCCCGCAGGTAGCGTTTGACATAAGCAATGATTTCATTGTCGATGACCGCTTGGGCGGGAGAAAAAGTCAGCTCCGATTCCAGTTGCCCGACAGCCCAGATATTGGATACCCCGCTTTGCAGATGCGTTAAAAAGCCGCATGTCTTTTCAAGTGCCGCCTGGGAATCCGGACACATGGATTCGGTTGAAACCCAGCTGGCCGAAGGCAGGTTATAAAACCGGCCCATCATGGCGGCCATGCGGGCAAAAAGATGGTTTTCAGGCCCACCGGTGACGGCAATCCCGGTGCGCATATCAAAGGTATGGGCCAATCCGAGATTAAAAATGCAGGGTCGGCCCGGCTCCAGGAGCTGGTTGATGACAATACCGGAAAGAATTTCCGCCGTTCCCACGGCGGCGGTACCGGCGAGGGTCACCGGCCCTGTTACACCGGCCATTGGTTCGCCGTTGATCGTGGCGGGAATCCCGTGGCCGGCGGAACGCTTGAAAATTTCCAGCGCCAGGTTCGTCCACCGCAGTGGGCCATGGGCTGTAAATCCAACGCTGAACCAGGGATAATCGCCGACCACCTTCTTCATTTCAACCATCATGTCCGAACCGTGCGGGGTAAAGCATAGCACCCGGATATGCTTGCGGGTATTTTCAGCCATAATCCGCAGCCCCACCACATCACGCGCCGCTGGAGGGACATCATCCATCGCATAGCCAAAAACGGCGTCAACGGCCTCCAGTTGGTCCAACAGGCGGGCGATTCTTGCCATGTCATCTTTGGTAAAGGGCCGGCTTGAATTATTTTCATATATCTTCAGCCCCGGCACCGACCAGACAGCGGCTTCGCATTGGGCACTGATCCGCCGCCCGTTTCCTTCCTTGTCCGCAAATAAAATCTCTCTGGGACAAAGAGCCATCTTTTCTTCAATCAACTCGGGCGGCATCTGAATCACATTGGCCGCAGGGCCAGCCTTGGCACCGGCGTCAAGAAGCATTTTGCAGATTTCGTCATGATCCAGTTGTACGCCCGGATCCTTCAACAAATCCAGCGCGGCCTTGTGAATTTTTCCAGCACTTTCATGTTCGCCTGAATTCGTCATGACGGCTCACCTCGGTTGGCAAAAAATTTCGCTCGGTCCATCAGATAGGCGGCATACGGGCCGGTTGCATCTTTCAGGCTGGAAACGGCACCCCCAGGTCAACGCCCAGCCGGCGGAGCAGATCCAGATCCTCTTTTCTTATGGGGCAACCCTGTTTTTCACGCGTGACCTTGGTGCGCCATTCCGGCTCGCCGGGGATGAGTATCTCTTCAATCCCGGGGGCTTTGGGCTGGCTTTTGAGATCCTCAATCAGCTCATCCATGCCCTTTTTAAATTCGTTAAGCGGACAAAACGCCTCAATATCGATGGCCTGGATGAAATGCCCCATGAAGCTTTTGTTTTCCCAGTCATCAAACTTGCGAATGATTTGGGCCCCATATGGCATGGCGGTTAAGCGGCTGGAAAAAATTTCGATCATCAACCCCAGCGCATATCCCTTGGCACCGCTCATGGGCACGACAGCATAAGCCTGGGTGGCATCCGTCACGGGATTGCCATCCCGATCCACTGCCCAATTGGCAGGTATGGTCTTGCCGGCTTCCGCGGCTGCTCTTACTTTACCGAAAGCCACTTCACTGGTTGCCATGTCCATGCAGAACCAGGGTTTTTCCCCCGAAGGGACGCTGCAGCAAATTGGATTGGTTCCCAGGAATTTTTCCTTTCCCCCAAAAGGAATGACATCGCATTCACCATCGCACATCACCAGCCCGATGCACCCCTGCTCGGCCATGTAGTTAGCGTAATAGGCGGCGGCTCCGAAGTGGTTCGAATTTTTAACAGCAACGATCCCCACACCGGCGTCTTTGGCCAGCTTAACCGCCTGCCGGGTGGCTTCAAGGGTTGCCGGCTGGCCCAATGAAAAATCTGCATCCAGAACGCCGACGCCGGCCCTTCTTTTTTCGAAATGAAAGTCAGGCTCCGGGTTGAACAACTTCTTTTGCAATCGCCGGGCATACAGGCTGCTCAGATAAATGCCGTGGGTGTCAATACCTCTTAAATTAGCATCGACAAGAATTTCAGCCGTCTGCCGGGCGTGCTGCGGAAAGACGCCGACCTTTTCGAACACTGCCTGTCCAAATTCCTGTAACCTGTGCGCCGAGACTAAAACCTGTTGCTGCATATCTCTGCCTTTTAAATAAAGCCGGCTGTGTTTTATTTACGATTAACCAAGGCAACCCCTAACCTAGATGGACATCACGGCAAAGCCACCATCCACCACCAGGTTGCAACCCGTGATAAAGCTGCCTGCCTGCCGGGAAGCCAGCAGCAGGGTCGCACCCACAAGCTCGTGCGGGTCACCAAAGCGACTCATGGGCGTTTGCCTCATAATGGCGGCCACTCTCTGCTTATCCAGAATGGCCCGATTCTGTTCCGCCGGGAAAAAACCAGGGCACAGGGCGTTGACCCGGATTCCGTATTCGGCCCACTCCCGGGCCAAATTTTGAGTTAAATTTAAAATCGCCGCCTTGGCAAGACTGTAAACAAATGCCCGGCTCAAAGGACGGATAGCCGCCATGGAGGACATGTTGATGATAGAACCCGCCTGCTTCAGATTGATCCAGTGTTTGCCGAACAACTGGCAGCCCATGTGAACCGCCTTCAGGTTGACATCCATGATGGATCCAAATTGTTCGTCGGTAATTTCGAGATATGGAACCGGCGGCGCGATGGTGGCGCCGTTGATAAGAATGTCGATGCGCCCGTACCAGTCCATCACCGCGGGGATGATTTTTTCCATTTGATCTCTTCGGGTGACATCGGCTTTAAAAAAACGCGCCTCATCGGCAGAGCTGCCCCAGCGCTTGAAATGCCCCTGGGCTTTGTCTTCGTTTCTTCCCACCAGTGCAATCCGGGCGCCGGCCTGAAGCAACCCCCATGCCATTTCACCGCAAAGCACGCCCGTTCCGCCGATGACAACGGCAACTTTAGCCCCGAGATCGAACAATTTGCTATAAAATTTGGATGGATTTTGTGATGCCAAAATGCCCCGCTGGTTTTTTTAAAAATCTGAATACCAGACATTTCGCATAGCGAAATATCGTTTTGTTTTAAGATACTTCATAATTCAGCCCCCCTTTTGAGTCAACAGTTTTTTTTGCCCGCCACAGGGCTGCCGAAAATGGCGTTAATCATCTCCTTTTCCCCTAAATCAAATATCATAAACTAAACTTGTCATATTCCTGCCGAACCCAATTGCTCCCATAACGTCTTTCAAGCCTGCGAATGATAAAATGACCCCGGGCCATATTTTGAAAATGATCGATGAAAATCGTGTTGACCAAGGCCCCGCCAGCAGCGCCGATCAAAGGAATCGCCTGGGCGGCGGCTTTTTCAGAGACAATGATTCCAAACCGCGACGCCAGAGTGGCGATGAGTTTAACAAGTGCCGGTGCACCTTCCCTTGTCAATCCTTTTTCCGCAATATATTGTGTCGCATCCGAGACTGTTCGCGCCAAAGCGGCCCTGACGATAAAATAGCCTGTTTCTGTTCTGTCATCGCTCTTTGATGTACCGCCCAGAGCGAATACTTCTAAACAGGCGATTTTCGTTTCCAGCCGATCAATTCGTTCACCTTCACTGCGGGCGATGTCGGCTATGGAGCGCAGCATAATGATGGTGGTTACAGGAAGTTCAATGGTCAAAGCCGGCAGTCCAAAAGTTCCGCCCCCGGCTCCCGTGGCAAAAACAAGAATCTTATGGACTTTATCCGAAGAAACGGTTCTTGTTTTATCATTCATTGTCTGCACGGCAAAATTAAGCGCTTTTTCAAGCGATTTTTCGGTGATCCCCTGAACAATTCCCTTCCATTTTGCGGGCAGCTGCTCAAAACCCTTTTCTATCGGAGTTCCCAGCAGGCTGGAAACCCTGGCTGCAAGGCTCGGGTTTTCAAGAAGAATCTTAGCATATTTCAGATCCTCTAAATCGCCTCTACCTATGACCATGATCATTCTCCTGTAAGCGCTTCTCTTAACAATAAAAAACCGGGTACCGCACGGGTATTTGGTGGGTTTCAATTTTTTCGATTAATTCCATTTCCCGGCGACCCGCCGAAAAACACCACAGGGCAAACGGCTTGCCGGTTATTTTTTTATTACTTAAAAGCCATTGAATATATAGTTGCTGCAAGGACTGCGTTTTTTCCTGCGAAGCGTCAGTATGGTCAGAATCACTATTAAATATCCACGAAACCACACAGGGGAAAGATTTTTTTAGCTTTGCGCAAGTATGATCGCCCAGTATAGCTAATTTCAGGCCATGTATGTGACCTGCATCCGTGGTCATCACCCCGTCTGAATTCTCCACGGTCACTTTCCCTCCAAGACTACCAGCGCATCGACCGCCACCGGTTTGCCATCGGTGATAATTACCGGGTTGATGTCAATTTCCTTGATCATTTCATTCTCAATTCCGATCTGGCCGACGGCGATCAGAATCTCGGCCAGCATATTCTTGTCTACCGGGGCCATGCCCCGCACGGCTTCCAGGATCTTATGGGCCTTGATTTCCTGCATCATCTCCAGGGCATCCCGTTTTTCCAGGGGTGCAACGCGAAATGCGGCATCTCGCAGCACTTCGGTGAATATTCCTCCCAGCCCGAACATCACGCAGGGACCGAACTGGGGATCACGAGTCAGCCCCGCCACCAGCTCGCGTTGGCCCTTGACCAACTGCTGGACCAGCACCTGCTTGTCGGTGCCCTCCATGGCGGCCGTAATCTCTTTAAAAGCAGATAAGGCTTCGGCATCGTTTCGGACATCGACCCGGATCAGGCCCTTTTCGGTTTTATGAGCAATATCCGCCGAGCTGCCTTTCATAACGACCGGGTAGCCGATTTTGGCGGCGGCCTTGAATAAATCTTCCGGGTTATCTACCAATTGCTCGATGGTAACCGGAATGTGGTAAGCTGCGAGGACCTGCTTGGATTCGTATTCCGAAAGGGTGCTTTGTCCGTTCCTAACCGCATCGTCTATTAGTTTCATTTCTCCTCCACCACTTATCAGCAATTTGGTTTTTCAATTCGAGCATATTGGAAAAACTTCCGATCATAATGATCTCTTGGGGCCACGATTTCATCGCACCATTTTTTTGGTAAAATTAGCTCCTGTTGTCTCAGGGCGTCATAGCGCGAAAAGGTTGAGGCAAAAGAGGCCTGCAGTGTCATCCCTGCCGGCCTCTTTTTTAGCAGTCTTTTAATTGAAGCTCCCTGCAGCAAGCTGCAGGGAATCTTCCCAGTAAGGAAAATATCTATTTTATTTCGCTCGCTAACCCCGCAGAAAACTGCGGGGTTAGAGCTCGCAGGCTGGTTCAACCGCCACTCAATCGCGAAGGTCTTTTCTTAAAATCTTGCCTACAGTACTTTTGGGAAGTTGATCCATGAATTCAATAATTTTGGGAACTTTATATGCAGCCAGCTTTTCGCGGCAAAAAGCGATGATTTCCTCTTTTGTAAGCGTCTCACCGGGCCGGGTCACGATATAGGCTTTGACCGTTTCACCGCGATATTCATCAGGCACACCCACAGTGCAAGCCTCCAATATTTTCGGATGACTGAAAAGGACATCGTCAATTTCTGTAGGATAAATATTGTACCCACTGGCCACGATCATATCTTTTTTGCGATCCACGATACTTAAAAAACCATCCTCGTCCAGCACACCGATATCACCGGTGTAAAGCCAGCCGTCACGCATGACATTTTTGGTTTCATCGGGCCGCTTGTGATAGCCAGCCATAACCTGAGGGCCTTTGAAACAGATCTCCCCGGGTTCACCAGGGCTCACCTCCCGATCACCGTTTTCAAGATCCACAATTTTCAAGTCCGTATTGGGCAATGGCACACCCACCGTCCCCGGTTTCTCCAAACCCTTCCACGGGGTGGCCGTGCCCATAGGAGTTATTTCCGTCAGGCCATAGACATTGACGATGCCGGCACCGGCCAACTCCTTGAGCTGGTTGATGACATCCATCGGCAAAGGGGCGGCCCCGGCAATGAAGCACTTGATAAAACTCAGGTCCATTTTTCGGAAGTCTTCGTTTGCCAGCAGCCCTACGTATATGGTGGGCACCCCCGGAACCACGGTGGGCTTGGCTCTTTTTAGGATATCAATAATCGTCGCGGGCTCCGGACGCGGCACGAGCACATCGGTCCATCCGGCGACGACGCACATATTCTGCACCCCGGTAAATCCGGCGGAATGAAAAAACGGAAAAACCGCCAGTTCACTTTCCTGGCCGTCTTCCAGGTCATAAAACCAACTCCTGAGCTGCTGGGTATTGAAACTCATATTCTTATGAGTAATCATGGCCCCCTTGCTGACGCCGGTGGTGCCGCCGGTATAGATATATGAGCCCACCAAATCCAACTCTGCCCGGCTTTCCAGGGCACTGCCGTCCTGGGCGGCTACCAGGTCCTTGAATTCAAAGGTGTCGGGCCGCGCTTCTACTTGGCGGTACATCCCGTTTTCAGCCATGGCATCCAGCTGCTCCTGGGGTATCGGCAGATAATCATTGACATGACAAACAATGATCTTCTCCACAGATGTGGTTTTCATCAAATTTACAGCCTGGGGATGGAGTATATCCAGCGTCACCAGGATTTTCGCGTCCGACAGATCGAGCTGCTGGGTCAGCTCACGCTCAGTATAAAGCGGATTGTGCATGGACGTTATGGCCCCGATGCGCCAGGTCGCATAATTGGCGATGACGATCTGCGGAAAGTTGGGCAGCAGCATGGCAACGGTATCGCCCTTTTCAACACCCAGTCCGGTCAGGGCACGTCCGAATTGATTCACCAGCGCATCGAGCTGGGAATAGGTGATGGTTGCTCCCATATAGTCCAGTGCCGTCTTGTCGGGAAAGCGCTGGGCATTGCGGGCCATAAACTCGGGCATGGTCAACTGTTCAAAATCCAGTTCAGGGGGGACATCAGCAGGGTAGTTTTTATGCCAAACGCGTTCAAAACTCATTTTAATCCTCCGTAATAAGTGATAAATGTGATTGAATCCGTGGACAAAAATCGGCGGCAGAATAAAAGAAACAGCCGAAACAGTCAAGACTTAATGGCAGCAAAATTTTTCCGTAAATTCATTTTGGGAGCCGAGTGGTTTTCCGTCATGAAGGCATTGTGTTTTTCCAGATGAATTAATAAAATTATTTTCATTTCCGAACCGCATTCGGAACAAATTATTCTG
>JAOZPY010000586.1 GCA_029932495.1 Desulfobacterales bacterium | reverse complement strand
GTGGTCATGCGGGTTTACTTTGAAAAGCCCCGCACCTCGGTGGGCTGGAAGGGCCTGATCAACGATCCCAACCTGGATGGCTCATGCGATATCAGCCGGGGGTTGCATAAGGCCCGCCGGCTGCTGCTGCAGATAACGGGCATGGGGGTGCCCACCGCCACCGAGTTTCTGGAAACCATCACCCCCCAGTACGTGGCGGACCTGGTCAGCTGGTCGGCCATCGGCGCCCGGACCACCGAATCTCAAAGTCATCGGGAAATGGCCAGCGGGCTTTCCATGCCGGTAGGATTTAAAAACGGCACGGACGGCAACCTGGCGTCGGCCATCAATGCCGTGGCTGCTGCTGCAGCACCCCAGAGCTTTCTGGGTATCGACCAGACGGGCCGCACCTGCGTGGTCCAAACCGCCGGCAATCCCTGGGGACACGTGGTTCTGCGCGGTGGGAAAAAGCCCAATTACGATCCCATCAGCATCGAGGAGGCGCGGCTGAATCTGATCGAAAAAAATCTGCCCGAAGCAATCATGGTGGACTGCTCCCACGGCAATTGCAGAAAAAAGCACCAGGGCCAGGCCATTGTCTTTAAGGGTGTAATCGACCAGTACATCGGCGGCAATGAAGCATTAATTGGGTTGATGCTGGAAAGCAACCTGCGTGCCGGCAACCAGAAATTTCAACCGGACCTGTCCGCTCTGAGTTACGGGCTTTCCATCACCGATGAATGTATTTCATGGGAAACCACCGAACAGCTGCTGCTTTGTGCACGCGACAAACTGCTGCGATCATTTCAGTTCAACAGCGACCAGCGGTGGGTAAATGCCGTATGAGATCTTTGCCGATCAATAGCCGCTCGGGCCCGTCCACCATCCTGGTCGGAGAACGACTGGAGAATTTAAGGGCCTACTGCCCGGTGCCGCAGCCGGTGATCATTACCGATGTAAATGTTTATGATCAGTACCGACGAATGTTTCCGCCGGCACCGGTAATTGTCATCGGCAGCGGTGAAAAAGAGAAAAACCTGAATACCCTCCGCCGGGTATATGAGCAACTGGTGGCACTGGGAGCGGATCGGGATAGTTTTCTTGTCGGCATCGGCGGAGGGGTTGTCTGTGACATTACCGGCTTTGCGGCGGCCACTTACATGCGCGGGGTGCGCTTCGGCTTTGTGGCGACCAGCCTGCTTTGCCAGGTGGACGCGGGCATCGGCGGCAAAAACGGGGTGAACCTGAATGGGTACAAAAATATGGTGGGCACCTTTCGCCATCCCGAGTTCGTCATCTGCGACCCCCGTTTGCTGAAAACCCTGCCGCCCGAAGAAATCCGCTGGGGTCTGGCCGAAGTTGTCAAACATGCCGCCATTGCCGCGCCAGATCTTTTTGCCTACCTGGAGGTGCACCATAAGCAGGCCCTGACGCTGGATGACAGGACAATTGAAAGGTTGGTCTATGATTCGGCCGCCATCAAGGCCGGCATTGTCAACCGCGATGAAATGGAAACCGGCCAGCGTCGCAAGCTTAACTTCGGGCATACCTTTGGCCACGGCATCGAAAAAACCACCGCCGCCGCGCACGGGCAGGCTGTCAGCGCGGGAATGATCCTGGCCTGCCTGCTGGCAGAAAAAAAAGGGTGCCTGGCGCCGAACGATACTGCGCGACTGGCAGCCCTGCTTGAGAAATTGGAGCTTCCTGTCCGGCTTGAATTTGATACTTCGGCGGTGCTGGATGCCATCAAAAAAGACAAGAAAAAAGCCGGCGGGCAGATCCATTTCGTACTGCTGCGCCGCATCGGCGAGGCCGTGGTGGACAAAGTCACGATTGAAGAGCTGGCCGCCGTGCTGGCGGACGAAAAGAAAAATGGCCTGAACCTTTCACTCTGATTGGTTGCAAATAACATGAAAGCAGATAAAACCCATACACCTTCCGGCAAAACGGATGTCAATGCATTGCGGACGCATATCGACGACATTGACGCACAGCTGCTCGATCTGGTCAACCGGCGCCTGCTGCTGGCACAGCAAATTGGCGCCCTCAAGGAACAAATGGGCATGCCCGTGGTCGACCGGCAGCGTGAAAACCGCATTTTCAAGCACCTGCTGGCACACAACCCCGGCCCGCTGGGCGCCTATGACCTGCATCGGATTTTTGCAGCCCTGATGGCCGCCGCCCGCAGAGTTCAGGCGCCCGGCAGCCTTTTCGAACCCCCGGGAATTTACGCGGTTTTTGGAGATCCGGTCGCCCACAGTCTGAGTCCCATCATGCACAACACCGCCTTTGTGCATGCCGGCCGCAGCGACATTTACCTGGCGTTCCGGGTTTCCGATATCGCCTCAGCCGTCGGGGCTGTGCGGGCGCTGGACATGCGCGGGGTCAGCATCACCCTGCCCCACAAGCTCAGCGTCATGGCCCATCTCGATGAACTGGACGATATGGCGGCCCGCATCGGGGCGGTCAACACCATCGTCAATCGCTCGGGCAAATTATGCGGCTATAACACCGACTGGCAGGGAGC
>JAOZPY010000585.1 GCA_029932495.1 Desulfobacterales bacterium | reverse complement strand
ACTAATTATTATTGTTGCTTGAATTTTAAAGCTGAATCTAATTTTTAAGCCAATCCCGCAATTGTCCGTTGTTGATTGTGTGTACTGCGTGGTACGAAGAGATAGAGTTTATCCGGATCCCTCAAGCATCTCGCAAAAAGCGCTGATCCTGGTCTTCAGGGCTTCAAAATTGCTCATGGAAAGCTCCATTTCAACGGTGGTAACGGGAAATCCTGCCTGCTTGAGATGCTTTGACAGTTGCGGACGGTCAAAGGCGTCCGGCTCGCAAAATTTAACGTACCAAAACAATACCCCCTCCGCCCCGCTGTTTTTTACCTGGTTTAAAAGATAATCATGACGATCGTTATCGGGATTGTACAGGCAGCAGCATGGGGCCGGGTTGAAAAGATAGTCCGCAATTGCCTCCACCAGGTTTCCGGCTTTCAAATCCGGCTTGGAAACCGTCCGCCATCCATTGGCGAAATCGTCATCGACAATGTCTGCCTCCAGTTCATCAAAAATGCGATAGACCTCGAGGGGATCAAAGATCATCCCGGATACAAACAGCTTAACCCGCCGGGTGCCGGGTGCCGGCATTTTTTGAAGATCGGCCACCAGTGTTTCCAGCATCTGCTGATAGACACTGGCCGGCAGAAAAAACCCGGCTTTGATGGCCGTATAAAAATCATAATTTTTCACCAGCCCCGGTTTGTCCCGGCGGATTTGATACAGCTGCCTTTGCAGCGCCCGGTTGCGGCCATAAAGCTGTGCGGCTTCAGAAAGGGACTGCGCGGTTACCGACCTTCCGGTGATCTTTTCAAGGTTCTCCCGGACGCTTTCAACGACACTGGCAAGATAAGCTTTGCGCGCCTGGATTGTCTGGGTAATCGGGATCGACAGTTCCAGGGTAGGTTTGTCAAACAGCCGGCGATAGATTTCCCGCAGGTTTATCAGGGTATCGCAAAGAGAAGTAAAGGCATAGGCTTTTACCATTTTTGCACCGCCGATCATTTCCAGCTCCAGCACCGAGTGGGCCACCGAGCAGCAGTAAGACTGCAGGTAGGCATCCGAATTTTCAAGGGGCAGGTTATTGCCCCACAGCTGAACCGGGTAGCCCCCGGCGGCCCAGATCAATTCCAACGGAAAATAGGCCGGCATTACCCCGATCACCGGACGGGATAATTCAGCTTCATATTTTCCGATGGTTTTTGAAACGCTGGTGATCACCTGATGGAAAGGCTCAAACATGTTTCCTGCCCCTTTTGACACCACATCTTGTTGTTTGAATTATCAAGGCCATTTACCTTCTTGCCTGGCTGCTACCAGTCATATTCCTCTTTTTCGATAATCATAGCGACCCCCTGGCCTCCGCCCACGCAAGCATTGGCACAGCCGTATCGGCCGCCCTTGAGGTTGAGAATGCGCGCCAGGGTGCCCGTAAGGCGGATGCCGGTGGCCCCCAGCGGATGCCCGATGGCCACTCCGCCGCCCATGACGTTCACCCTGTCCGGGTCAATGCCAAGCTCTTTAATGCAGTTCAAGGCCACGATGCAAAAAGCCTCGTTGATTTCCCAGAAATCGATATCCCCGACTTCGAGCCCCGCCTTTTCCAGGGCCATTCGGCTGGCAGGCACCGGGCCGGCGCCCATGATGGTGGGGTCCACACCGGCAAAACCGATGGAGCGAATGGTCGCCAACGGTTTGATGCCTTTGTTTTTGGCCGTGTCTTTTGACATCAGCACCATGGAAGTGGCGGCGGCATTCAGCGGCGAAGAGTTGCCGGCCGTAATGACCCCGCTTTTCGTGTAAGCCGGCTTCAGGTTGGCCATGCCTTCTGCGGTGGCATCCTCGCGAACGGCCTGGTCCCTGTCAACGGTCATCACCGTTCCGTCGGCCTGCTCGGCTTCGATGGGAAAAATTTCATCGTCAAAAAAGCCCTCCTGACGGGCCTTGCTGGCCAGTTGGTGGGACCGCGCCCCCCATTTGTCCAGATCTTCCCGGGTAAAATCCGTCTGGGCAAACAGTTTTTCAGCCGTCAGCCCCATGTTCATGGTGGTCATCATGTCCCAGTGCTGATATTTAGCATCCATAAAAAGAGACAGGTGCGGCGCCACCAGCCCCCGGTCCGTGGTGGTCATCCCCATGGGCACACGGGTCATGTGCTCCATGCCGCCCACCAGGACGATATCGGCAAATTCCTGGGAAATTTCCATGAATCCGATCTGGATCCCGGCCAGGGCCGAGCCGCACTGCTGGTCCACGAACTTGGCCGGAATGGTTTCCGGCAAATTGGCCAAAAATATCGGCGAACGACCGCCATAGGCCCACTGCTCGCCGACACCGGTGGCACAGCCCACCAGGAAATCATCGATTTCCTTGGCATCGATGCCTGTTTTTTTAATCACTTCAGGCAGTACCTTGGCCAGAAGCTCATCGGCTCTCATTTTACAGAACCAGTCCCGACCCGGGTCCCGGGGGCGTGAGCGTGACTGGGCGGTTCTCAAATAACCGGCAATAACAACTTCTTTCATA
>JAOZPY010000584.1 GCA_029932495.1 Desulfobacterales bacterium | reverse complement strand
AGCATCATGGCGGCCGACAGGATCTGGGCTGCCGGATTGGCGATGCCCCGACCGGCGATGTCCGGGGCCGATCCGCCGGCCGGCTCGAAAAGGCCGAAACTTTTTTCGTTGATACTGGCAGAGGGCAGCAGCCCCATGGAGCCGGTCAGCATGGCGCATTCATCGGTGATGATGTCGCCAAACATATTTCCGCACAGCAGCACATCGAACTGGTGAGGATCTTTAAGCAGCTGCATGGTGGCATTGTCGATGTACATATGATTCAGTTCGACTTCCGGGTACTGGCGGCCGATTTCCGAGACTACTTCACGCCATAGCACCATGGTGGTCAGTACGTTGGCCTTATCGATGGAGGTGACCCGTTTGCGTCGGCTGTCTGCCAGGGAAAAGGCGATGCGCGCAATGCGTTCGATTTCCCGGCGGCTGTAAACCATGGTGTCAAACGCTTTTTGTTCACCGCCGCTGCCGGCCCTGCCTTTGGGCTGACCGAAGTAAATACCGCCGGTCAACTCCCGCACACACAGAATGTCAAAACCATTGCCCACGATATCCGGGCGCAGGGGGCTTGCGGACGTTAGCGCCGGAAAAACCCTGGCCGGCCTCAGGTTGCAGAACAGCTCGAAGTGTTTGCGCAGTGGCAGCAGAGCAGCGCGTTCCGGCTGCTGTTCGGGTGGCAGGGATTCCCACCGGGGGCCGCCCACGGACCCTAGAAGGATGGCATCACAGGATTCGCACAGCCTGAGGGTTTGTTCTGGCAGGGCACTGCCGTGACGGTCATGGGCGATACCACCGATGTCGGCAAATTCAAGCGCCAGTTGAAAATTAAATTTTTGCTGAACAGCGTCCAGCACCTTGACGGCTTCATCCATGACTTCCGGCCCGATGCCGTCGCCGGGGAGAATCGCAATTCGTTTCATTATTTCCAATCCAGATCAGGTTTAATACTTTTTATCTGCATATTCCACCCAGCCGCCGGCGTTGACAAGGGCCAGGTCAAAATCGGTGAGTGAAAAGGGAATCTGTTCCGTCTGGCCGCCGGCTTTGATCTGCAGCACCCGGGCTTCGATATCGGCGTTGAGCACGGTTTCCAGGTTTCCATAGGTCTGAAATAAATGATCGATAAGGTTTTCGGGCAGCTCCACGGCCAGCATGCCGCAATTGAACATATTTTGCCGGAAGATCCGGGCGAAGTTCGGTGCGATGACCAGATAAATTTCGTTGACCTCCAACGCCCAGGGAGCATGCTCCCGGGACGATCCGCATCCGAAATTGGCCCGGCTGATGATCACCCTGCAGTCTGCAATATCTTTGCGGGGGTCAAAGCCGTCTATCTCGAGGTCTTCGAAAAGATAGGGCTTCAGTGCTTCTTTCGAGACTTCGGTAAGATAGCGCGCGGGAATAATTTCATCCGTGTTGATATCGGCGCGGTCCAGGAAAAGGGCTTTGCCGCCGAATTTCTTCATTGCTGCTCCTTGTTAATCAGTGCTCTGTTTTGCAAATAGCTTTGAGTTGGCAATATGCCCTGCAATGGCGGATGCGGCGGCGCTGGCCGGGCTCATCAGGTGAACCATGCCGCCTTTGCCCATACGACCGCTGAAATTGCGGTTGGTGGTGGCCGCACAGACTTCGCCCTCGGCCAGCACACCGTTGCTCATGCCCAGGCATGCGCCGCAGGTGGGATTGGTGACACAGAAACCAGCTTCAAGAAAAGTTTGCAGGATACCTTCTTCAAGGGCCTGGCGATAGATTGTCGGGGTCGCCGGCGATACAATGCCGCGTACGGTATCGCTGATTTTATGCCCCTTGAGAACACCGGCGGCAATACGCAGATCTTCCAGCCGTCCGTTGGTACACGATCCGATGTAGACCTGGTCGATGGGGGTTGCTTGCATTTCCTCCACCGGGCGTACATTGTCCGGTTTAAAACCAAATGTTGTCAGGGGTTGCAGCCCGGAGATGTCATGTTCCAGCACCTCGACGTATTGCGCATCCGCATCCGGCAAGAACTGTTGATATGCTTTCAGGGCGCTGTCTTTGGATGGGAATTCATCCCGGATAAATTTCCATAAATAATCAACGGTTTTTTCGTCAGGGCGGCAGATGCCGGAGGTGGCGCCGGCTTCCACGGCCATATTGCAAAGGGTCATGCGCTCGTCCATGTCCATGGCGTCGACAACCGGGCCGGTAAATTCAATGACGCGGTTGGTGGCGCCGTTGACGCCGATTTTTCCGATAATCGCCAGGACGACATCTTTGGCAAAAACGCCCGCTGGCAGGGTCCCGCAGATTTTGACTTTCATCGTCTGAGGGTACCTGAAAGCACACACACCTTTCAAAATGCCCACCTCCAGGTCGGTGGTGCCGACCCCGGCGGCAAAGGCACCAAAAGCGCCATGGGTGCAAGTATGTGAGTCGCCCATGATGACGGTGTAGCCGGGCCTGACAAAACCTTGCTCTGGAAACAGGGCGTGGCAGACACCATTGCGGCCAATATCAAAAAAATCACGGATGC
>JAOZPY010000583.1 GCA_029932495.1 Desulfobacterales bacterium | reverse complement strand
GGTCAATTCTGATATTCACCCTGCCGGTTTCGATTATCATTGACCGCTGGAGCCGAAAAAAATGCATCGGTACAATGGCCCTGCTATGGAGTGCGGCCACCCTGGCCTGTGCGTTCACCCGCAACTTCACGCACCTGTTTGCCGCCCGCACAGCCATCGGCATTGGGGAAGCCGGATATGCCCCCGGTGGAACGGCCATGATATCCGCCCTGTTTCCCCGGGAAAAGCGGGCTAAAATACTGGGACTCTGGAATGCGTCAATTCCCCTGGGCAGTGCCCTGGGCATTGCCGCCGGCGGCTATATTGCCGAGCATTTTGGATGGCGGCATGCTTTCGGTATCGTGGCATTTCCCGGCATGATCATCGCGTTGTTGTTCTTTTTTGTTCGCGATTATGAAACTGTCGCCCTGGAGCGATCGGCTGACAATAAAGCCCGTGATGAGCGCATTAAAATCAAGCCGGTGGATATTGCCCTGCAATTTTTGAAAAACAAAACCCTGGTGTTCAATAACCTGGCTTTTGCCGCTAATACGTTTGTGACCACCTCCCTGCTCACCTGGCTGCCGACTTATTACCACCGCCTGGAAAATTTGCCCATGGACAAGGCTGGCACCAAGGGAGGGGCCATCATGCTGCTGGCGATTATCGGCGCGCCGCTGGGAGGCTTTTTAACTGATAAATGGTTACGTAAAAGGGAAAATGCCAGGGCCCTGTTTCCGGCGATCTCTTCTTTCTGCACCTGCCTGCTATTGGTGGCAGCCTTTGTTTTTTTTCAGGGCCACGGCAGCCAGTATGCCGTTTTGCTTCTGACCGGCATCAGCGCGGTCGCTTTTGTGCCGGCAGCAGTCGCTGTTACCCAGGACGTGGTTCACCCTGGTGTGCGGGCCATTTCCGTAAGTCTGTGTGTCATCGTTCAACATGTCCTGGGAAGCGCCCTGGGACCGCCGTCGATTGGTGCGCTGTCGGATGCCTTCGGTCTGCAAAAAGCACTGATGTTTTTGCCTGCCTTTTCATTGCTGGCGGCTGTCTTGTTTTTCACGGCCTCTTTTTTCTACGTTGAAGATGCCCGCAATGCGCAAAAACTTATTTCAAATTCCGCTGATCAATAAATCAACCAAGTTTCCAACCCGCAGGCTCCTGTTATTTTCTTTTTCAATTTAGTATGCATTATTTATAGATAATATCAATTTGACTAATATAATTTTTCGATTTATTTAATTAGTTCATGTGGTGAAAATCAGATTTTAGCATCGGGCAAATATTTTCGTAAAAAAGACCCCGGATCAGGTGATGCAACGCCAGCGCTGAGACAAACCCGGAACCATCGAGCACAAGACAGGAAAACACGAGATGCAAATTATGCAACCATTCGCAACCCAACGGCTGACCACCACGGTCAGCGGATCGGGCTGAGCTTCCAAGCTTCCTCCAGGGGCCCTGGACCAAGCGCTGTGCGGACTTTCCTTTCCCTCTGATCCCGATCTTCTCGTGGGCCTGGACAACCCCGATGATGCCGGCGTATACCGCGTCTCACCGGAGCTGGCCCTGATTCAGACCGTTGATTTTTTCACCCCCATCGTTGACGATCCATACTGGTTCGGCATGATCGCCGCAGCCAACGCTTTGAGCGACATTTACGCCATGGGTGGAATCCCAAAAACTGCCATGAATCTGGTGGGCTTTCCGCTGAAAAGCATGGACATCGCTATTTTGCATCGTATCCTGGAAGGCGGGCTGGACAAGCTCAAGGAAGCCGGGGTGGTTCTGGTAGGCGGGCACAGTGTCGAGGACAACGAATTGAAGTATGGACTTTCTGTGACGGGTTTTGTCCACCCGGACCGGGTGCTCACCAAGCAGGGCCTTGCCGCCGGCGACCGGCTGATCCTCACCAAACCCCTGGGGGTGGGCATTATCAACACCGCCATCAAGGGCGGCGTCGCTACACCTGAAATCATCGAATCCGTTACCAACCTGATGGCAACCTTGAACCGCACGGCTGCACAGGTACTGACAGATTTTGACGTACATGCCTGCACCGATATCACCGGTTTTGGCCTTCTGGGGCACATGGCTGAAATGATTGCCGGCACCGGCCATGGGGTTTCCATTGATGTCGGCCAGGTGCCCATCATCAAAGAAGCCCGGGAATATGCCGGCATGGGTCTGGTTCCGGCCGGTGCACATAACAACCGCAAGTTCCGCGAAGACATGGTCGATTTCCCCCCCGGCCTGGATACAGTCCTGCGCGACATCCTCTTTGACCCTCAAACTTCCGGTGGATTGCTGATCGCGGTTTCAGCGCAGCAGGCAGCTAAACTCACCGAGCAATTGCACAAAAACGGCATCCCCCAAGCCGCTGTCATTGGAGAGGTCGCTGCTGACGCCGGTGAAAAGATTGTTGTGGGTTGACCTTCCCCACCCCGACATTGGCCGCAACATTAAGCTTGGCCCCATATAGGCAGCAGCGTCTTTGAAAGCTTGACGCCGCCTGAAGGTCCTGCTAAATTTAAATAAC
>JAOZPY010000077.1 GCA_029932495.1 Desulfobacterales bacterium | reverse complement strand
TTGGTGGTCACCCGGCTGATGGTGGATTCGTGCATGCCGATGTCCTGGGCCACATCGCGCAACACCATGGGCTTGAGATGGGTGATGCCCTTTTCAAAAAATTCTCGCTGGAAGCGCAATATGCTTTCCATGACCTTGTAAATTGTTTTTTGACGCTGATGGATGCTTTTAATCAACCAGGCAGCCGATCTCATTTTATCCTGGATGTAGCTTTCGGCCTCCCCAGAGATTTTTTTCCCCCGGCTGATTGAATTTTTGTAAAAGGAATTAACGCGCAGCTTGGGCATGCCGTCGTCATTGAGGACGATGACAAAGTCATCTTCGAGTTTATAGACGTAAATATCCGGATTGATATACTGCGGCGTTTCATCATTGAACTCTCTGCCCGGTCTGGGCTCCATGCTTGTAATGGCATTGATCGCCGATACGACCTCGTCCATACTTTTTTTCAGTGCCTTGCAGATCGCCTTGTAATTTTTCTTTTCAAGGTGGGGTAGATGGTTGGCGATAATGTCAGTTACGATGGTGTTCTCCAGCCCCAAGTGTCGGGCTTGGATCAATAAACATTCCCCCAGGTCCCTGGCGCAGACGCCGATGGGGTCAAAGGTCTGCAGGACAGATAAAACCGTTTCGGCCCTTTCCGGCGAAGATTCGCTCAAAGTGGCGATTTCCTCAATGGGTGCCATCAGGTATCCATCTTTGTTCAGGTTGCCGATAATGGCGCTGGCAATTTTTTCATCATCTTTAACCGGCTTGGTCATTAAAAATTGCCACAGCAGGTGGTCCTTCAAAGATTCCTTGCGGGCGATAAAGGCTTCGAACCTGGGCGTGTCTCTTTCCTCGGACTCAAAGTGCGCCTTGCCGGGGGTGTTGTACTCATCTAGATAATTGCTCCAGTCAATGTCTTGCTGTAATTTTTCCTCAATGGTGACTTCTTTTTCGGCAGGTGTGTCGTCAGCCGGGGCTTCAGGCTGTTCCGCCAACTGCTCGGCTGCAGTTTCCGGCACTTCCTCCAGGGCCGGATTTTCCTCCAGCTCCTTGCGGATTGTGTCCACCAGCTCCAGCCGTGACAATTGCAGCAGCTTGATTGCCATTTGCAGCTGCGGCGTCATGATGAGCTGCTGGGTTAATTTTAGTTGTTGTCGCAGTTCCAGTGCCATATTCTCTGCCGTGTATTGTAACCCGTTTGCCGGGGCGGTTCACAATGGATATCCATGCGTCCCAAAGATCTCCGTCGATTGGGCGGAGGGTGTTTTGTGGTGCGAATTTTGCAAGCTTTTTTATTTTAGTGAAATTGGTTAAAAAAAGCAACCACTTCAGGTCACATCCGTTGAAAATTAAAAGAATGCCGATTTTGCAGTGATGGTGGCATCAACGTTGCCTCTCATCACGATTTTGCCGGCATTTAAATCATAGGATGCCGAGTCGGCTGCAAGTTCGGTGTCATTGCCGGTAATGCGTAACGGATCCTTGCAGATAATGATGCGCTTTTCGTTTTCATAGACCAGGTTGTCGGTCTGCAATCGGTAGCCTTTGTTTCTTATCACAACGTTGCCCGAAAATTCAATGTCATTTGTGTCTGTCTGCAATACCCCCCGGTCAGCAACCAGGTAAGCCTTATCCTGGTTTTTAAGGAAAAAAGTGACCGATAGATCCTGCAAGACAACTTTTTTTTCATTTTCCATATAATCAGCCGAGCTGGCTTCCAGGCTCCACTGTTTCTTGCCGTTGCGGGTTGACGTCTGTCGGATTTTACCGATGGACAGATCAGCCCCGGTCTTGATTGTCGACAGCAGCAGCGCCGGTGTGTTCGATACCCGACGATAGCCGATAAAGACCGCCACCACCGTGCCGATAACTACCAGGATAATGGCCGGTAAAATCAATTTTGCTTTCGGTGTTTTCTTAAGCCACGTAAGCATCATTGCTCAAAAGCCGCCATGTTGGATTTCATCTGTCTCAACGCCGTGTTATCCGGCTGATTTGCTGCAGCTGCAAAAGCAGATCATACAGGCCGTCAAGTCTCAATGAATTGGGCCCGTCACAAAGAGCCCGATCCGGGTCGTGATGGACTTCCAGAAAAACGCCGTCCGCACCGGCCGCCACGGCCGCCCTGGCCAGCACCGGGGCATATTCGCGCTGCCCACTGGAACTGGACCCCGCCCCGCCGGGCAGTTGAACGCTGTGCGTGGCGTCAAAAATTACCGGTAGACCCGTCTGCTGCATGATGGCAATGCCCCGGAAGTCGACCACCAGGTTATTATAGCCGAACACGCTGCCACGCTCGGTGAGCAAAATCTGGCGATTGCCGGTGGATTTTATTTTTTCCACCACGTTGGCCATATCCCAAGGGGCCAGAAACTGTCCTTTTTTAATGTTTACCGGCTTTCCGGCCCGGGCGATTTCAATGATGATATCGGTCTGGCGGCATAAAAAGGCCGGAATCTGAATAATATCCAGCACTTCAGCCGCAGCCGCGATTTCGCTGATGCGATGCACATCGGAAAGCACCGGCAGACCGAGTTCGCTTTTGATCTTCGCCAGGATTCTGAGTCCGTCTCGCAGCCCCGGTCCGCGATAGGACTGGATGGATGTCCGGTTGGCCTTGTCATATGAGGCCTTGAAGATTAACGGCATTTCAAGCCGGGTGGCAATTTCTTTTAAAGTGGTTCCAATGCGCAACGTTGTTTCGTAATCTTCGATCACGCAGGGGCCGGAAATCAGCACCAGCGGTGCGCCGCGCCCGATGTGGATACCGCCGGGCCCAATTTTAATCAGCTGCGCCATAACCGGTTCTTGCCGCACAAATCCCGCCATGGCGGGATTGCAAGTTCATCGCTGGGAGCACGGGTGGTCTCATGCCCCAGTTGGGTAATAATTTTTCTCACCGGACCCCATGCCCGGGGAGGGTAAATTTTCAGATTAACTGTTGTAAGTTAAGTTTTGTATCGTGCACGCCGCCAAAAGTCAAGAATCGAAAACAGGCCTTGATTATCCCGGTGGTACCTGCTATCTAAAACGCTTATATTAACTGAACATGTTTAAAGGTGTAACCGTTTGAAAAATCAAAAAAAACATACTAAATTATGGATCATCCTGTTCGGCTGTCTGGTGGTCGTTGCCGCCCTGGTCGTCGTCGGCCTGGTTCGCATGGAAGGTGAAAAGCCCTCGATAACCCTGGACCTGAAATCTCCCTTTGTCGGCAGCTTACGGGAAATCACCATTTCAGCGGGCGATGCCAGAAGCGGACTGCGCCGGATCTGGATTGCGCTGTTGAAAGGCGGCAAGGAAGTTGTGCTGCACGAGGAGGATTTTCCGGCAGCCGGTCTATGGGGAGGCGGCAAAATTCATGAAAGCTCCGCAAAGATTAAGATAGAGCCTGCCAAGCTGGGTTTCAGTGACGGTGAGGCCGTGCTGCGGATGGTGGTTTGGGATTATTCCTGGCGCGACTGGTGGCATGGCAATAAAACCTACCTTGAAAGAAAGATCATTATTGACACCCGACCCCCGGAGATTGCGGTTGTCAGCCGGGCCCACAATATCAACCAGGGCGGTGCCGGGCTGGTGATTTTTAAAACTTCTGAAGCCTGTCCCCGCAGCGGTGTGATGGTTGGTGGAAATTTTTTCCCAGCCCACCTGTTTCAGGCGGCTGATAAAAACGTCTACCTGGCCTTTTTCGCCCTGGGATACCAACAGGGTCCCCAAACCGAGATTTTTGTGACGGCTTCTGACCGCGCCGGAAATTCTGCCAAGGCCGGTTTCAATTATCACATCCGGCGCAAAAAATTCAAAAAAGACCGCATCAACATTACCGACAGCTTCCTCAATCGAAAACTTCCGGAATTCAGCACCGTGCTTTCAGGCAAGGAAAATCTGACAGCAGTGGAAAAGTTTCTTATAATCAACCGTGATCTGCGGCAGGCCAATTACCAGCAACTGACTGCCTTCGGTCGAAAAACAGCCGGAAAAATGCTGTGGGAGGGTCCCTTCTCAAGACTGCCCAAGTCCGCTTCCCGCGCCCGGTTTGCCGATCATCGCACTTACGTGTACAAAGGGCGGCAGATCGACAAACAGGTTCATCTGGGGATTGACCTGGCTTCGGTGGCCCACAGCCCGGTGCCGGCTGCAAACAGCGGCGTGGTTCTGTTCGCAGGCCGTGTTGGAATTTACGGTAACACAGTTGTGCTGGATCACGGCTGCGGCCTGTTGAGCATGTATTCGCATTTGAGCAGAATCGGGGTTAAGGCCGGGGCCCGGGTATCCCGCGGTGACATTCTGGGGCACACCGGAACCACCGGGCTGGCCGGCGGGGATCATCTGCACTATGGTATTTTAATTCACAATACTTTTGTCAATCCAATGGAATGGTGGGATCGGCACTGGATAAAAGACAATGTGCTGTCTAAAATAAAAACGTTGAAATCCGGGATGAAACAGGAGTGATTGGGTATGCCGACTTATAAAGTCAATAAAACCATTGAACAAATCAATCAGAAGATAAAATCCGGTGACGTGGTGGTGGTTACCGCCGAGGAGATGATCGATATTGTTAAGGCCGAAGGGGCGGTTGAAGCCGCTCACCAGGTGGACGTGGTCACCACCGGAACCTTTGCCCCCATGTGCTCTTCAGGGGCATTTATCAATTTTGGCCACTCCGTGCCTACCATCAAGGCTTCGAAGGTGTGGCTCAACAGGGTTCCGGCCTATGCCGGCGTGGCTGCGGTTGACTGTTACATCGGGGCCACAGAACCCGTGGAGGACGATCCGCTCAACAAAGTCTATCCGGGCGAGTTCAATTATGGCGGGGGACATGTCATCCAGGAACTGGTGGCCGGCAAGAAAGTGCATCTCAAGGCTACGGGTTACGGTACCGACTGCTATCCCAACCGTCTGGTGGAAAAGGAAATCACCCTGCGCGGCCTGCCCCAGGCGACCTTGTGCAACCCGAGAAACGGCTATCAAAATTACAATTGTGCCGTCAACCTGACCGATAAAACGATTTACACATACATGGGAGCATTAAAACCCCGGGGGGGCAATGCCAATTACTGTTCCGCCGGACAGCTCAGCCCGATGTTCAACGATCCGTATTACAGGACCATCGGTCTGGGGACCCGGATTTTTCTGGGCGGCGGCGAAGGGTACGTGACCTGGCACGGGACCCAGCACAAGCCCCGGGTCAAACGAACCCGTAGGGGAGTGCCGCTCACCCCGGCCGGTACCCTGTGGGTGATGGGTGATTTGAAAAAAATGAGCGCCCAGTGGCTGGTGGGGGTGGGTATTCAGGGATACGGCTGTTCGCTGGCGGTGGGCCTGGGTGTGCCCATTCCCGTGCTCAATGAACAGATCGCCCGGTACACTTCGATTTCCGATGACCAGATTTTTACCCAGATCATCGATTATGGTCATGATTATCCCAATGGAATTTCGAAAAGTTACGGGCAGGTGAGCTACGCTGAGTTGAAAAGCGGGTCCATTAAACTCAACGGGCAGGAGATTCCGACGGCCCCTCTATCCAGCGTGGTCAAAGCCCGCAAAATCGCCGGGATTTTAAAAGAGCGGATATCCCGGGCGACGTTTACCCTCGGCCAGCCTCAGTTTACGTTGCCGAGCTAACCCTGGAAGGCTGGACCGCAGTCCAGCATGAAGCCCCGGTGGACCGGTTGCCATGTCAACGACTATACGCAGTTTTATCGCCATGGATTTGCCGGCAGCGGTTATTTCCCAGCTGGAAAACGCCCAGCAGGAGCTAAAGGCATTCAAGCTGCGGGCAAAGTGGGTGAAGCCGGAAAACATCCACCTGACCTTGAAATTTTTAGGAAATATTCCCCCCGGCCGAATCGATGAAATCGCTCACGCCATGACGCTGGCCGCCGAAGGCCGACCGGCGCTTGTCCTGGCGCTTCGGGGGATCGGCTTTTTCCCGGGAATCAGGCGCGCCCGGGTGGTATGGGCCGGGCTGGCAGGGCAGGTCGCGCAACTGTTCGCGCTGCAGCGAGAACTTGAACAGTACCTGGCGGACATTGGTTTTGCCCGGGAAAAAAAGCCCTTTAAGGGGCATTTGACCCTGGGCCGTATCCGGCAAACCGTCCCGCCTTCCGTGATGCGCCGGATCGTGGACGAATTTTTAAATTTTGGCAGCGACAAATTTGCTGCCGGCCGGATCTGTCTGTACCAAAGCGACTTGCAACCTTCAGGTGCGGTATATACCTTGCTGAAACACGCGCAACTCAAACCCAAGATGGATGGTTGAAGATATTATATCAGCAGATTCAAAGCATAAGGAGAAACTCATGACGATTAAAGCAGATAAAGAAAAAACTCTGGACAGCGCCATGGCTCAGATCGAGCGCCAGTTCGGCAAGGGTGCGATCATGAAACTGGGCGATCGACCGATCGCGGACGTACCGGTGATTTCCACCAGCGCTCTGTCATTGGACAGCGCCCTGGGCATCGGTGGGCTTCCCCGCGGCCGGGTGGTTGAAATTTTTGGACCGGAAGCCTCCGGTAAAACCACCCTGGCCCTGCACGCGGTGGCCGAAGCACAGAAACAGGACGGGATTGCCGCCTTTATCGATGCCGAACATGCCCTGGATGTCAACTATGCCCGCAAATTGGGTGTCAACTGTGACGAACTGCTGATTTCTCAGCCGGACACCGGGGAACAGGCCCTTGAAATTGCCGATATGCTGGTACGCAGCGGGGCCATTGACATCCTGGTGATTGACTCGGTGGCCGCCCTGGTGCCACGGGCTGAAATCGAAGGGGAAATGGGGGATTCTCACATGGGACTGCAGGCCCGGCTCATGTCCCAGGCCTTACGCAAGCTAACCGGCACGATTGGCAAAACCATGACCACGGTGATTTTCATCAACCAGATCCGCATGAAAATCGGGGTTGTTTTCGGCAATCCGGAAACCACCACCGGTGGCAATGCGCTCAAGTTCTACTCTTCGGTGCGACTGGATATCCGCCGCATCGGTGCGATCAAGGACGGCCAGGAAGTGGTAGGCAACCGGACCCGGGTGCGGGTGGTGAAAAACAAGCTGGCCCCGCCGTTTACAGAAGCCGAATTTGACATCATGTACGGTGAGGGTATTTCCAAAAGCGGGGATCTGATCGATGTAGGGGTCAATCTCGGTATTGTCGACAAAAGCGGCTCCTGGTATTCCTACGCGGGAGAGCGCATTGGCCAGGGGCGGGAAAATGTCAAGCGGTTTTTCAAGGAAAACAAGGACATGTACGAAGATATCTACCTCAAGGCCCGGGAAGCCTTGGGGTTTGTGAAAAGGGAAGAACAGGAGGCAAACCAGGAAACCAAGCAGTAGAAGTCGGAAGTGGGAATTATTTGAATGCGGAAGTTGGAATGCGGAAGTTGGAATGCGGAAGTCGGAAACAAAAACAGACGATACTGGTGATTCCTGCATTCAGGAAGCCGGAAGCAGGCAAGTAACTCACAACCTCATCAATTTATCAGCTATTGGCAAGGCATAATGGAGATTTAGATGACTGGAGACGAAGTTCGCCGAAAGTTTTTGGAGTATTTTAAAAAACATGAGCATCAAATTGTGCGCAGTTCCTCTCTTGTGCCCCAGGATGATCCGACGCTGCTTTTTATCAATGCGGGCATGGTTCAATTCAAACGTGTTTTTCTGGGTGAGGAAAAAAGGGACTATGTGCGGGCCACCACCTCCCAGAAATGTGTACGGGCCGGCGGCAAGCACAATGATCTGGAAAATGTCGGTTACACGGCCCGGCATCATACCTTTTTTGAAATGCTCGGCAACTTTTCTTTTGGAGATTATTTCAAACAGGGCGCCATTGAATTTGCCTGGGATCTTTTGACCAATGGTTACGGTTTGCCGGCCGATAAGCTGTGGGCCTCGGTTTATCTGGATGATGACGAGGCCTATGAGCTGTGGAGCCGGGAGATCGGTCTGCCCGACGATCGTATTGTCAGATTCGGCGAGGAAGACAATTTCTGGTCCATGGGTGATACGGGACCGTGCGGACCGTGTTCGGAGATTTTGATTGACCGCGGCGAACAATTCGGTTGCGGCCGGCCGGAATGTACCGCCGGCTGTGACTGCGACCGTTTTCTGGAGATCTGGAACCTGGTGTTCATGCAGTTCAACCGTGATGCTTCCGGTAAAATGACGCCGTTGCCCAAACCCAGCATCGACACGGGGCTGGGCCTTGAGCGCATGGTGTCTCTTATCCAGGATGTGCCCACCAATTTTGAAACCGACCTTATTTATCCTGTCATTGAAAAGGCCGAGCAGTTGGCCCAGGTGCGCATGGGGGAATCAGCGGCATCCGATGTGGCCCTCAAGGTCATTGCCGATCACAGCCGGGCCGCGGCTTTTCTGATCGGCGACGGCATCCTGCCGTCCAATGAGGGGCGTGGATATGTGCTGCGCCGCATTATGCGTCGGGCGATCCGTTACGGTCGCAACATCGGACTGGAGCGCCCTTTTCTGTATCAAACCGCTGAGGTGGTGTTTGGGATCATGAAATCGGCCTATCCCGAGCTCGCTGAAGCTTCGGCGTTTATTACCAGTGTGATCAAAAACGAGGAGGCCCGTTTCCTGGAAACATTGGATACGGGTATGAAACTGCTTAACGACACCCTGTCTGAGATCAAGGCCCGGGGCGAAAACCGGGTTCCCGGAGAAGTGATTTTCAAGCTGTACGACACTTACGGTTTTCCGGTGGACATCGTGCGCGACGTTGTGCGCGATGAAAAGATGAGCCTGGATATGGAGGGCTTCGATCGGGCCATGGACACCCAACGTAGCCGGTCCCGGACGGTGACCTCTTTTGGCAGTATCAGCGAGGCTTACAAAAAACTATCGGCCCAAGGGGTCAAGCCTGAATTCGTGGGTTACGACCGCCTGAGTTGCAAGTCCAAAATCCTGCTGATGGTGGCGGACGGGCAGGAAATTTCAGAGGCAGCCGAGGGACAGTCCCTGGAAGTGGTCACCGAAACCACCCCGTTTTACGCCGAATCGGGCGGGCAGGTCGGCGATTGCGGCAGGATTAGCGGGCAGGATTTCGAACTGCAGGTGACCGACACGGTAAAGGATCCGACCGGGTTGATCATCCACCGGGCAAAAGTGGTTTCCGGCACAGCCCGCACGGGGCAGACAGTACAGCTTCAGGTGGATGCCAAAAAACGCCGGGCCACGGCCCTGAATCACACCGCCACCCATATCCTGCATGCCGCCTTGCGGCAGGTGCTCGGGGAGCATGTCAAGCAGGCCGGTTCCCTGGTGGCCCCTGACCGGCTGCGTTTTGATTTTACCCATTTCTCCCAGGTGGACATGCAATCCTTGGAGGCCATTGAGCAGATTGTCAACCAGCGGATTCAGGAAAACATCCCGACCGAGATTGAGGAAATGGATGCCGATGAGGCGTTTAAGACGGGTGCCACGGCACTGTTCGAGGAAAAATACGGAGAGCGCGTGCGGGTCGTGTCGCTGACCGGATTCAGCAAGGAGCTTTGCGGAGGCACCCATACGGATCGAACCGGCAACATCGGGCTTTTTAAGATTGTCAGTGAAACCAGCGTGTCTTCCGGGGTTCGGCGCATTGAAGCGGTGACCGGGGAAGCCGCCCTGGTCCATACCCAGCAACTATCCCGAATCGTGCAAGATACGGCTCACCTGCTGAAAGAAAAACCCCAGGCCGTTGTCGAACGGGTGAAAAATTTGCTGACCGAGGTCAAAACCCTGGAAAAAGAAATCCAGCGCCTCAAGGCCAAACTGGCGGCTCAAAGCGCGGA
>JAOZPY010000076.1 GCA_029932495.1 Desulfobacterales bacterium | reverse complement strand
CTGCGTTGCGAAAGCTCGGAATATGCCAGATATTCCTGCACGTTCGCGCCTTGCCGGCCGGGCGCTTTAACCTTAAAAATTTGCGAACTTATTGTTGCGCGAACCCTAAGCGTCATGCAGGTGGTTTTTTAAAGAAATGGTTACCTGGCTGTTTTTGGTTGCAGGTATTCTTGGCGCAGTATGGCTTTGCGCACTTTTCCAAGAGCAGTACGGGGGAAATTGTCGACCAGCAAGACTTTGCGTGGCCATTTGAAGCGTGCCAGCTGTCCTTCACAATAACCGACGACATCTGCAGGGGTGAGTTCCGCACCGGGTCCGGGAATCACGAAGGCGCAGCCTATTTCGCCCCAGGTTTCATCGGGGATGCCGACAACGGCGACATCCTCGATTGCAGGATGGGCGCGCAAAACCCGTTCAATTTCCGCCGGATAGACATTTTCGCCTCCGGAAATAAACATGTCCCGGGCACGGTCGATCAGGTAAAAATAACCGTCTTCATCCATGCGGGCCAGATCGCCGGTATGCAGCCAGCCGCCGCGAATGGTTTCTTCGGTTTTGACCGGATCCTGCCAGTATTCGGTCATCATGATTGAGCCGCGAACGACGATTTCTCCCACCTCGCCCGGGGGACACGTTCGTCCCTGGCGGTTGAAAATCCTGACGTCCGCATGGAAGACCGGACGGCCCACCGAGGCGGGTTTGCGTTCGACGTCTTCCTCCGAGGCCCATAACAGGATGGAGGTTTCAGTCTGTCCCATGATCTGACGCAGTGAAAAACCGGCCGCTTTAAATTGCACCATAAGTTCGGGTGTCAGCTTTTCCCCGCCGATGGCGCACACTTTCAATGTTGAACAGGCGGCTCTTTTTTCGGCTTCGGCCTTGACGAGGGATTTATATACCGTCGGAACCCCAAGAAATTTTGTCACCCGGTATTTCAAGATGTCCTCATAAGTATGCTGCGGATCGAAACTGCGGTGAATCACCAGCGTGCCTCCCTTGTAAATTACGGGTGAGGCCTGAATAAAAAGTCCTCCGGAATGAAACAGGGGCAAGACGATGAGCATAATATCATCGAAATGAAGCTTGAAAAAAATATCAGCGTTCAGGCAGTTGAAAAATGTCTTGCGGTGGGAAAGCACCGCGCCTTTGGGTCTGCCGGTGGTGCCCGATGTGTACATGATCACATGGGGTTCCTCGGGTCCTCGCGGGGCCATGGACTCGGTGAGAAAGGGGGCCCGCCCTTCGTGGGCAGCCACTCCGGCGTGGTAATCAACAATGTCAGTGTCTTGAAAACGCGGGGGCAGGGCGGCCAGCAACATCAGGGGACGGCGGGTGTTCAGATGAAGGCCTGCTATTGTCTGGAGATATTCGCGGTCGAAAACAAAAAGTCTGGGGCGGGCATTGGCGAGGGTATAATCCAGCTCCGGGGCGGCGAGGCGGTAATTGATCGGAACGAAAATGGTGCCCAATCGCGAACAGGCCAGGTACAGTTCGATAAATTCAGGGCAATTGCCCAGCATGACCGCCACCCGGTCACCTTTTTCAATGCCCAGCGACTGCAACCAGCAGCAAACCTGGTTGACCCTGTGGTGAAGCTGCCGGTAGCTTATTTGGGTGCCTTTAAAAATAATGGCGGTTTTATGGGGGTGCAGCTCACTCCAGCGTTTTACCCACCAGGCGATGTTCATGGATCTGATCATTGCTCATACCCTTCGTATCTCAAACCAGAAATTTTCTATTCGGCAGTTTCCTGATCCGTCCATGATATCGTGCCGGCAGTATGGGTGCCAGGATATCGTTTAAAAGGCCGACATAATTGTATTTCGTATACTGTATACCATTTGTGGTGTCAAAGGTTTTTTTGGATGTTTTCCCCCGTGCCGCAGCAAGAAGGCTGTCAAGGTCGGAACGGTGCCATATTGTTCCAGAGGCGGGTGAAGCAGTCCCTTTCCATTGGAAGAGGGACTGCTTCGGGATTTTCACTATCAGGGGGTAATAAGGTTCATGTCGGTGACAACGCCGAAATTGTGGAATCGGCCTTCTTTTACGATCTGGACCTGGACTTCTTTGACGACTTCCCCGATATCATTGAACCCCTTGATTTCGCCGGTCAGGGCACGATAGTTCCGGGTGCCGGCAATGGCGTCCCGGATGGCCTTACCATCGGTGCTGCCGGCACGTTTAATGGCATCACAAATTATCATGAAAGCATCATAGGCGGATGCGCCCACCATATCCGGCTGAATCTTGTAGCGAGATTCATATTCCTTGAGAAAGGTTTGAACCTCGGGGCGGGGGTCATCGCGGTTTAGGTTGGTCACAATGACAAAGCCTTCGGCTGCCTTGCCGGCGATTTCCATGGTTTTTGGAGAATCAGCTCCTTCTTCTCCCAGGATCTGGGTTTTGATCCCCATTTCCCGGGCCTGTTTGAGGATCGGGCCGGTCTGAAAATAATAGCCGCTGGCAAAGATCAGGTCGGGGTTGATTTCCTTGATTTTTGACAGATAGGGTTTAAAGTCTTTCTCCTTGAACGGATAGGTCTGGGCATATACGATTTTGGCTCCCTTGGCATAATCTTGGATATACGCCTTGAACCCTTCTGCCAGGGTGCGCCCAAAATCGTTATCGCTGGTCAACAGGGCAATTCGTTTGGCCTTGAGCATCTGTACGGCCACGAAACCCGCGGATTTGCCCTCCACCATTCCCAGAAAACCGTTTCGAAAACAGTAGTTGCCGGCCTTGGTAATGTCCGGGTGGACAGCGTAAGCGGCAACAAAGGGGATTTGTTCATCCTCGAAGATTGGTGCCGACGCTCTGCTGGGGGTGCTGTACGAGCCGGCCACAACCCCCACGACCCGGTCCTGCTGGATGAGTTTGCGGGCAACCGCAACAGCTTCCTTGCCGTTGGCCCGGTCGTCATAGGCGATCAATTCAACCTTTTTGCCGAGCAGGCCGCCCTGGCTGTTGACCCTTTCCACGGCCAGTTTGACCGAATTGAGAACACTGGCCCCATCTGCGGCGGCAAATCCGGTCAGCGGTGCCATCAGGCCGATTTTGATGGTATCCGCCGCTCCGGCGGTACCTATCCCCAGCAAGAGTACTAAACCCGCAAGAATCAGCAATTTGGTAATTTTCATTTGTGAACCTCCTTTCGATTTAATTGAATACTTGGTTGGAAAATACAACGATCATTTGCCTTTTGCGAATTGTCTGGTTGACGATTTTATGCTCCGGTACCCAGGTAAACCTCTTTTATTTTGGGGTCTTCCAGCAACGCTGATGCCATCCCCTGATGAACAATGGCTCCGGTTTCGAGGACATAGGCACGGTGCGATATTTCAAGCGAGGCGATTGCATTTTGTTCGACGATCAAAATGGTCAGCCCCCTCTGGTCGTTGAGCTGTTTAAGCACGTCAAAGACCTGGTCGACAAGCTTGGGCATCAGGCCCATGGAGACTTCATCCACCAGCAGCAGACTGGGGTTGGAGATCAATGCCCGGGCGATGGCCAACTGTTGCTGCTCTCCGCCGGAAAGCGTTTCGGCCGGCTGATCATTTCTTTCCCGTAAAATCGGGAACAAATCATATAGCCATGCGATTTGGACGTCAAGATTGATGGTTTTTCGCAATCCGTAAACACCGGTCATCAGATTTTCATAAACCGTCAGCCGGGGAAATACCCGGGCGCGTTCAGGAACCATCCGAATACCGGCTCTGGCGCGCTGATGGGCCGCCAGGGAGGTGATGTCTTCGTTTTCAAAGACAATTTTTCCATTTTTCAACGGAACAATTCCCATGATGCTGTTTAAAATGGAGGTTTTACCTGCCCCGTTGGCCCCGATAATGGATACCAACTCTCCCTGTTCGATGGAAAAATCGATCCCTGAAACAGCGCGGATGTCGCCATAGGCGATGTGCATGTTTTTGACTTCAAGCAGCATGGGAATGGCCTTTGCGTCCTAGATAAGCTTCAATCACCCGCTCGTTTTGTTGAATTTGCTGCGGTGAACCCTCGGCAATTTTGCGGCCATGATCCAACACGACCACCCGGTTGCTGAGCCCCATCGCCACGCGCATGTTGTGTTCAATTAAAAGCACAGTGATGCCGTCGGCGCGGATGTTCCGGATCAATTGCTCCAGCTGTAATATTTCTTCATGGCGCAACCCTGAAAACGATTCATCCAGCAGTAGCAGCCGCTTGCCGACAATTAATGCCCGGGCAATTTCCAACCGGCGCAAATTGCCCAGGGGCAAAAGAGCGGCTTTGCGATGGGCCAGATCCGCCAGGCCGACCCGGTCCAATACCTCCAGCGCCTGCCGGATTTCTGCTCTGGATTTCCAGGAAGACCATATTTTCCCCAAGTGGTTATACCGGGAGATGCCGCGGGCGACCAGGACGTTTTCAAGTACGCTCAGGGTGGCAAAGGGCTTGACGATTTGAAACGTACGGCCGACACCCCGGCGCGCGATCTGGTGGGGCGCCTTGCCTTGCGTGCGTTCACCATTAAAGATGATTTCACCGGCTGTTGGTTTGTAAACACCTGAAATCAGGTTGAAACACACGGTCTTGCCGGCACCATTGGGCCCGATAAGGCCCAGGATTTCACGGGGGCGGATCTCAAAAGTTACCTGATCCAGCGCTTTTAAGCCGCCGAAATGTTTGGAAACCGCTTTGACCGCCAACAGGGTTGAGTTCATTTTTTGCCCTCCGGCAGTAAAAGGGAAAACACGCGATGCACCATACTGCCCTCTCCCAGAAGGCCGGCCGGTTGATAGCGTATCATCAGAAGCAAAAGCAGCATATAAAACAGAAAACGATAATCCACCAGAGGTCGAAATACTTCCGGCAATGCTCCCAGGATTACTGCGCCGACGACAGGCCCCCAGAGGGTGCCCATGCCGCCTAGCACCACTATACTGAGAAGTAAAACTGAAACCGGAAACGAAAAATCCGTGGCACTGATAAAACGGATATAATGGGCATACAGGGCGCCACCCAGTCCGGCCATGGCGGTTCCAATGACAAAGGCCAGCAGCTTGAAGCGCACCGGGGATATGCCCATGCTCGCGGCGGCGGATTCTTCTTCGCGCAACGCAAAGCAGGCCAGTCCTCCCCAGCTTCGGCTGAACCACCAGCAAAATGCCAGGACCAAAAGCAGAAAGAACAGGCAAAGCAAAAAGAAGGTCAGTCCCTTGAGCCGGACACCGAAAAGCATGATGCGCGGAATTCCGCCGATTCCAAGTGCGCCGCCGAAAAACGGAATATAGAGAAATATGGCCTCTACAATGAAGTTGATCCCAATGGTGGTAATCGCCAGAAAGTCTTCTTTCACGCGCAGGCTGGGAAGTCCGAGCAAAAGACCGATAAGAGCGGTGATGACGACAACCAGGGGCAGGGCCGCCCAAAACGAAAGGCCGGCTTTGGTTGCCAGCAAGGCGGCGCTGTAAGCGCCAATGCCGAAAAAGGCGGCATGGCCCAGGGAGATCTGGCCGGCGAAGCCCACGATCACATTCAGCCCGCAGGCCACAATGGCATTAATGCAAATCAGCGTTGCAATAGTGATCAAATAAGCGTTCAATGGCCGGCCTCAACTGTTTGAGCTTTGAATATAGAAAATGCATGCATCTGCATAACATCTATAAATAGCTGCCCCTAGCGGGAACCCAGCAATCCTTCCGAGCGCCACATGAGAACCGCGATCATGGCGATAAACGCCAGCGCGTCTCTGGGAAGCGGGATATTGGCATAGCCGATGAGCAGTGTTTCCGCCACACCGAGCAGCAGTGAGGCGACCACCGCTCCGGGGACCGAGCCCAGGCCGCCGACCACAATCAGTGCCAACGTTTTGTAAGCGGGAACCGTACCCATGGTTGGATACACCTGGTTGTAGTAAATACCCACCAAACTGCCGGCCACCGCCGCAATCGCCGATCCGATGGCAAAGGTCAGGCTGACGATCAGATGGCTGTTGATTCCCATGGCGTCTGCAATGGGGATATCCTGGGATACGGCTCGCATGGCCAGCCCCAGTTCTGTTTTGCTGGTAATGTACCATAGCAACAACAATACCAGGGCGGTGATGCAATATACGGCCGTCAAGGTCGATGAAACGGTAATGCCGCCGATTTGAAACTGCGGAAAGGGCAGTACGGCCTGAAAGGTTAAAATTTGCGGTCCGGCCACCAAACGGCAGAGTTCTTCAATGGCCAGCATGACAGCAATACTGCCGATCAAGGGGACATAGGGCGGATATTTGAGCAGCGGATAATAGACAAACCGTTCGATGCCCACCCCGAGCAGGGCGCAAAAAACCATGCTGCCCGCCACCCCGATGATCAGGCTGCCGCTTAGCTTAAACAGGAAAAGGCCCACGTACGCACCAACGGTGTAAATCGCGGCATGGGCAATATGAAGAATGCGCAAGATACCGTATACCAATGCCAGACCCAGGGTGATCAGGGCATAAATCGATCCCATGGCCACGCCGTTTAACAGTTGTTCAATAAATAGCTGCATAAGTAACTTTAAAGCTGGCAGCAGCGGGCTAGATTGCTACAGCAGAAAGGATTTCTGTTTCCTCTTCCCGCGTCTGTTTTTCCAACCGGTTTATTTCCCTGCTCAATTCTGCCGTGAATTCATCGTCCTTGATAGAGGCCAGGTTGATTCTTACGTTGAAGATTGCCGCCAGCACAGCGGTTCTGGCGTTCATGGCGGCCACGGCGCCATCGCTGGCCGCATTTTTATTGCCCTGTTTGACCGCCCGTCCTGCCAGTTCAAGGACCGCCAGCGCCCGGCGGGCGACTTCCAGCGGAACCCGGGCCGCCTGTTTGGTGGCCTGCTGGATTTCGCGGCTTCGCAATGCCTTTTGCTCAGCGCTGCCCCTGGGCAGCTTAAAGGCCGCCATGACCCGGCTGTAGGCGTCGGCATCGGCGTCGATGGCCGCCGTTAGTTTCTGCCGCAGCAAAGAGGCTTGATCTGCAATGGCCTGCATGTCCCGCTCCGCGGTTTCATAGTCCTTTTTGCCGATGGTCAGCCGGGCCACCATTTCGGTCAGGGCGGCGGCCAGCGCGGCGTTTAAGGCGGCAACACTGCCGCCACCGGGAACCGCGGTTCCCGCGGCTGCTTTTTCAAGGTACTGGGTAATTTTCAGATCAACTAGCAATATGTCATCCCCCTTTTTTGCTTGTCAAAAACCAGGGTGCCCTTTTTGACGACTTTTTCCACGGTGTTCACCGCCAGGTGATACGGGATGAAATGATAGGACGGATATTCCAGAATCACCACATCCCCCTGTTTGCCGACATCCAGGCTGCCGATGGTATCGGCCCGATCCAGGGCGGCGGCCGCGTTGATGGTCATGGCCGAAATTGCCTCCTCGGTGGTGATGCCCATGTACAGGGTGGCCAGGGAGAAGATCAGTGGTATGGACTCGGTAAAGCAGCTGCCCGGGTTAAAATCGGTTGCCAGCGCCACCGCCCCGCCGGCGTCAATGATGTGCCGCCCCCTGGCGTAGGGTTCTTTGAGGCTGAAGGCGGTGGCCGGCAGCAAGGTGGCGACCACCCCTGCGGCGGCCATGCGTTGCAGGCCTTCGTCGGAGGCCTGCAGCAGATGATCAGCTGAAACCGCACCCAGTTCTGCGGCCAACTCGGCCCCGCCGGTTTGAACAATTTCATCGGCGTGCAGTTTTAATTTTAATCCCAGCCCGGCGGCCCGGGTTAAAAGTCGCCGGGACTGGGGTACGGAAAAAACGTTTTTTTCGCAGAAGACATCACAAAATTGGGCCAGCTTGCGCTCGCTCACCTCCGGCAGGACCTCGTCGATCATAAAGTCAATAAAGTCATCCTGCCTGTTCAGATATTCGGGGGGTATGGCGTGGGCTCCCAGAAAAGTGGGAACGACATCCGCGTAATGGACCTGGTCCAGGTGGGCCATGACCTCCAGTTGCTTGATTTCCGTATCATGGTCCAGTCCGTAGCCGCTTTTGCCTTCCACCGTGGTAACACCGAAGGCCAACATGGCATCCAGCCGCTGGATACCGCATTGGAACAGTTGGTCCGCACTGGCATCCCGGGTGGCTTTGACCGTATTGACAATGCCCCCGCCGCGGTTCATGATTTCCATGTAGCTGTCCCCGCGCAGCCGCCAGGAAAATTCTTCGGCCCGGTAGCCGCCAAAGACAAAATGGGTGTGTGAATCCACAAAGCCGGGCAGCACCGCCTTGTTACGGGCATCGATAATGTCAAAGTCCTTTAAATCTGCAGCGGATGCTTCCAGTCGGGCTTCAATTTCCCGGGTGGTGCCGACAGCATCGATTTTTCCCTCCGTAATGACCAGGGCTCCGTCTGAAATCAGGTGCAGTTCGGCCATTTCCCCGCCTTTTTTGGCGGCAGAGCCGCTGCATGTGACCAGCTGCGATGCGTTTTTAATAATGATATTGCCATTCATGTTAAATCATTCCCAAATGCGCGTTTCCAGCACCTGGTCCAAGGAAAATTTTTCCAGTCCCAGGTAATAGGCCGCCGTATCGATCAAAGCCGCCATGGGTACCAGTCCGATTATTTCGCTGCCCACCACGTTGACGCCCCAACGGCGAGCCTCGATGCGAATCATTTCAAAAGCCCGGTACAGGGCGGTTTTGGAGTAATCCGTCATGTTCATGGAAACCTGGACGATGCCCCTGTCCTTTAACGCGATGCCGATGGCTTTGCAATACCGGAGTCCCCCGCCGATGTGGCGCACCCTTTTGGCGATGTCCTCTGCGATTTGCAGCTTGTCGGTGTCAAGGTTGACGTTATAGGCTACCAGAGGCATACGCGCACCCATGGCCGTCACGCCGGCGGTGGGATGGATCTTTGCCGGGCCGAAGTCCGGTACCCATTGCGGCTGCTGTATTTTTTGCGCCATGCCTTCGAACTGGCCCTTGCGAATGACCGCCAAGTTGCGCCTTTCCGGCCGGTCAGCGGACTGTTCGTATAAAAAGACAGGCAATTCATAGTGCCGGGCCACCGCAGCGGCGACTTCTTTGGAAAATTCCACGGCCTCGGCCATGGTCACGTTTTTCACCGGGATGAAGGGGACCACATCCACGGCCCCCATCCGGGGGTGTTGACCCTGGTGGGTGCGCATATCAATGGCCTCGACGGCCGCGCCCACCGCCGCCACCACCGCCTCTTGCAGCGCTGGGGGCTCTCCAACCACCGTCACCACCAGGCGGTTGTGATCTTCATCGCGCTGGTAGTCCAGCAGTTTGACGCTTTTTTTTGCCCGGAAGGGCGCCACGATTTTTTCGATTTTTTCCAGGTCGCGGCCCTCGCTGAAGTTGGGTACGCATTCGATAAGTCTTTTTACCGCAGCCATTTTTTCTCCTAAGTTTTTAATAGGTCAAGCGAGTCAACTGCCAATCGAGCGCAATGTATGTTTTGGGTTCAACGCCGTTGTCCATTTATTCTTCCGGCTTTGCAAAGGCTTTCGCCACCAGTGCCTCAACCATGCCGTCATCGGCGATGAACGGCAGGGTGATATGATCCGTGTCCGGCCGTCTCTTATTGTAGTCCATGCTGGTCTCAATGGCCGGATCGTTGCCGGCCCAGGCCCTTCTGGCAACACCTCCCATGACATCCCAGGCCATGGCGCGTTTGATGATTTCATCCACCCGCTTGCTGCCATCGAGCACCAGGCCGAACCCACCGTTAATGGCCTTGCCGATTCCTACCCCACCGCCGTTGTGCAGGGTCACCAGGCTCATGCCCCTCGCGGCGTTGCCGGCAAAACAGTGGGTGGCCATGTCGGCCATGAT
>JAOZPY010000002.1 GCA_029932495.1 Desulfobacterales bacterium | reverse complement strand
TTCAATCTCAATGGTGCCGCCATCGGGCATCGCCTGCATGGCATTGATCAGGATGTTGAGAAATGACTGGTAAAGCATGGCCGCGTCAGCTTGAATCGGTGGCAGTGAATTGCGGTAGCTTTTTTTGATCTGATAGCCCCTTTCTTCTATCCGGGGGGTCAGAAAGGTAATGTTTTTTTCAAGCACGTCTTCAATTTGGCAGGGGCTCAACTTTGGATCCCGGGGTTTGGCGAAATTAATAAAATCCGTGATAATGCGGTTGAGGCGGCTGGCCTCTTCAATGATGATGTCCGGCATGGTATTCGTGGGATCGAAACGGGTTATTTTCTTTTTTAGCAGTTCGGCTGAACTGCGAATGATTCCCAGCGGGTTGCGGATTTCATGGGATATCCCGGCTGTCATTTCTCCCAGGGCGGAAAGTCGCTCGGCTTGGTTCAGTCGTTCTTTGAGCCGCAGCTGCTCCTGGGCGCGTTTCTGGATAATACTTTCACCGCGTTTGACCACAAAAATCAAGGCCACAAAAAGGGCTCCCAGCACACCGGTGCTGGTGATCACCACCAGGATTTGGATTTTGAAAATGGCTTGATAATCTTCGGACAAATCCTGAACCACCTCGACAACCCCCAGCACCGGACCGGTCAACCGGGCCAGCTCTTCTTCAAAGCGCAGGGGTGCATAAGTGACCAGTCGGACTTCTTTGGGGAAACCCATTGAAATTTCAAAAAAATTACCGCGTTGCACCAGCCTGGAGGTTGTTTTGCCTTCCCGTGCCAGCTGGTATCCGGTACCGCCAAAATTTTTTCGACCCACCAGGTCCGGATCAAAGCTGTAGGAAATTCTGTTGTCCAGGTTGTAGATGTTCAGGGCCTGGACCTTGAAACTGTGCAGTGTGCTGCGCACAACCTTGTCCATACGTTCGAATTGCTCCCGGTTGCGCAACTGGATTTTGCCGAATACGAGCCGGGTCGGCACAATGAACTGAACGAATACCTGGTGATTTAAATTTTCAAGGAGGCTGTGGGCAAGGTCTTCACTTTTTTTACGTTGCATGGACCGCACCCAGTGCGTGTTCAACATCGACAGGATAATGATGACCACAAAAAGAATGCCCAGGCCGGTAAAGGTAAAGTATTTGACCAGCCGAAATGGCTTGATTCTTTCTTCCGGGTTTTTTCTTACCATGTAATTCTCAGATTCAATGGGTCGGAATACGCTGAGCGGTATTTTTGCAACACTAAGGTTGACTCAGGTGATCGTAAACAAAATGGGAAATAATTATCAATTATCCAGCGTATAAAATATATCCTGTTCAAGTCAAGTCAAAGCTTTTTCACTCAAGTTTGCAGCACCCCTTCCCGATAAAGGTAGCATGGCAAAAACGGGTTTCAAAATCTTGACGGTTTACACGCCAAAAACGCGATTGAATGGCTCGGCAATCTGTTGAAATGTTGTTTCGGCTCGTCGTTGAAAGCAATTGTTAATCTTTTAACCCACTGTAAATACGGATACTATTTAAATATGCCATTATTAATGCCTGCCGGGCTGCTCTGGTGTGAAGTTTTGGCTCAAAACTTGCAAATATCAATAAAAACTGTTCGAAACCCGATTGTTCAATATGAAAGCGGGCGTTGAACAGGCCCTGAAAGACGTTGCTGCTCCGGACGGTCTGCCGGCCTTTTATCTACAAGATATGGTAATTACGTCACAAAAAAGCACAAGATCATGTAATTATATATAAATTATAGGTAAATTACAGGTAATTATCTTGACTTATCCAGCCTGCCATAATAAAATGTACATAATAGGAACAAACTTTAACGGACGCTGCCGGTTTTTTGAAAACAACGGGTACTTTAGGCATCCAGGACATTCTGCTGACAGGTGGCTGTATCCGGGAAACCGAAATTATGGGCAAAAACAAACTGAAAGAGACCCGGGAATCTCTGCTGATGAGCAAGGCCGAACTTGCCCGGCAGGCGAACGTCTCTCCGATTACAATTTCACGAATTGAAAAAGGCATGCCGTGTCGTATGGACACAAAGCGTAAAATACTTCTGGCACTGGGTTTAAAACCCGTGGACAAGCACAAAGTTTTCAAGGATTAAACGAATCCCATGGCTTTTGGAAAAAAAGATCATCTGGTCGGTCTGGATATTGGTTCCAGAACTATAAAAGCGGCGGAAATTGTTGAAACCAAACGCGGTCGCACGCTGAAGCATTTTGGCATGGCAGAGATCGCCCAGGGGAGCATTGAAGAAGGCACCATTAATGATCCCGAATCCGTGGCAGACTCCATCCGGAATCTTTTTAAATCTTCCGGAATAAAAGAAAGCAATGTTGCTGTATCCATTGGCGGCTACTCGGTGATCGTTAAAAAAATCAATGTTCAGACCATGGCCGAAGAGCAGCTTCAGGAAACCATTCATTTCGAAGCTGAGCAGTATATTCCGTTTGATATCAGCGATGTCAATCTGGATTTTCAAATCCTGGGGGAAAACGAGTCTACCCCCAATCAAATGAGTGTTTTTCTGGTGGCCGCCAAAAAAGAAATGGTAAATGACTATGTCAACCTGGTGAACCTGGCGGGGCTCAACCCCGTGATCGTTGACGTGGAGGCATTCGCGCTGCAAAATACATTTGAAGCCAATTACGATATTGCGGACACAAACATTGCCCTGATTGACATCGGTGCCAGCAAAACATCGTTGAATATTTTGAAGGGCAACTCGTCGGTGTTTATGCGCGATGTTTCCCTGGGATGCGGTCAGATCAACAGTAAGATCATATCCCTGATCGAATGCTCCTTTGAAGAGTCCGAGCTGCTTAAATTTGAAAGTAAACCGGATAAGCTTTCGGCTGAAGACTTGAAAGGCATCGTGTCTGCGGTGGTCTCAGACTGGTGCACGGAGATACGCCGGGCCCTTGATTTCTTTTATTCCACCTACCCAGAAGATCAGATCAACAAAATCATTCTCAGCGGCGGCGGGGCCAATATAGCTGAATTCCGGCAGTTGTTGAGCACCGAGGCATCGGCGCAAGTCGAAGTGATGAATCCGTTTCAGGGCTTTCACATTGAGGAAAAAAATTTTGACGATAGTTATATTAAACAGGTTGCACCCCAGGCGGCCATCAGCATGGGTCTTGCAATGAGAAAAGTAAACGACAAATGATACGAATCAACCTCCTGCCGTTTCGAACAGAGCGCAAAAAAGAAAACATCCGCCGCCAGGTTTCTATTTTTCTGCTTTCCCTGGCGTTGCTGTTGATTGTTCTGTTCTATTATAATTTCAATCTGAACAGTAAGATCCGTAACCTGAACGGACGAATTAAGACCGCTAAAACCGAGCTGAACAAATATGATAAAATCAATAAAGAGATTGCCCAGATCAAGAAGAAACTCGACAATCTGAAGAAAAAAATGGCGGTGATGGAAAAGCTTGAGGCCGATCGCTTTGAGCCCACCCGGCTGCTCGATACCATGACCCAGGTAATCGTGCCCAAGCGCATGTGGTTCACCCGCCTGCTATCCAAGGGGCAGAAGGTAACGATTAACGGTATTGCCCTGGACAACAAGACGGTCGCCGATTTCATGGTCCGGCTGGAAAACTGTGGACTGTTCAGCAATGTGGCGCTAAAAACGCTTAAGCGCAAGAGGGTGCAAAAATCAAATTTTAAAAGTTTTCAGATCGACTGTTTGAAAAAGCCCTCATCACAACCGCAACCAAAGAAAAAATTAGCAAAGGCTGAGGCGAAAAAATAATGGCGAAAAAAGGCCTGGCACAATCACTTGAACCTTTTTTGGGGAAAATCGAAAAGCTGTCCAAAGTACAGCGTATCGTGATTTCTGTAGCTGTTTTTCTGGTCATCGCCGGCGTGTTTGTTTACTTTTTTTATTGGCCAAAATTCAGTCGGATTCAACGCTTGAAGGCCGATCTGCAAAAGATTGAAAAAAAACTGGCGGTGGCCAAGCGCAATGCCGCTTCTTTAAAAAAGTTTCAGGCCAAAATGCGAGAAGCCGAGGCCCAGTTCAAGACGGCCATGAGACGGCTGCCCGATAAGCAGGAAATTCCTTCACTGCTGGCTGGCATTTCCAAGTCCGGCAAGGAGGTGGGCCTGGAATTTTTGCTCTTCGAGCCGAAACCGGAAAAGAGAAAAGAATTTTACGCTGAAATTCCCGTTGCCATGAGCATTCGGGGAGATTATCACAATACGGCGATATTTTTTGACCAGGTGGCCAGGCTGTCCCGGATCGTCAATATTCAAAATATTCAGATGGGCCGGGGAAAGTCCAAGGATAAAACCAGCCGGATTTTGACGACCAAATGCACGGCAGTTACTTATAAATTTATCGATGAACCGCTGAAAAAAAAGTCGAAAAACAAAAAAAAGAAAAGAAGAAGAAAGTAGGTACCCGTTAAACCGCTCAACCGGTCCATGATGCTATGATGGAAAAATTTCCTGTGATCATCCGATATTTGATATGCGCCAGTTGCGTTCTGCTGTTTTTGGGGGGATGCGACGGTTCCGCCGGGACACCGGCCGGGCCGAAAGTGGTTCGCAAAAAAATTGTTACCCCGCAGAAAAAAGCGGTCACGGTGCGCAATGTCAGAACGAAGCGCATCGCCAAGGCAGCACCGGCAACCGGTGCCCAGCAGCCGAACACTACCGGCAAGCGGATTGTGGCAGCCAAAACCCGACAAACGGCTGCCGGCCCAAAACCCCTGTTGGCCAAAAAAGCAAAACAAAAAGTGCCTGCGCGCCCCAAGACCGTTGCTGCTCCGGCCAAAATCAAAAAGTCGGCAACGCACGTGCAGGCAAGCCCGGCTAGCCCGCCGGCCTCCGCCCAAAAGAAGCCTGTTTCCAGCAACGGTATGGCTCGGCAAAAACCGGTCCCGGCCGCCGGCAATAAACTGCTGGCTTCCACTCCCAAGCTGGGCTTGAAATTATCGCCGGACGGCAGTCCGCCGCCTTATGATCCCACCGGCAAACTGGATCCTTTTGAGCCGCTGTTCAAAGAAAAACCGGTGGTCGCTAAAAAAAGTAAACGCAAAAAACGCATTCCGCGCACCCCACTGGAGCGCATTGACTTAAGCCAACTCAAACTGGTGGGCATTATCCTTGCGGCCAGCGGCAACCGAGCGATGGTGGAAGAATCTTCCGGAAAGGGCTATATCATTAAAAAAGGGACTTTTGTTGGAACCAACGCCGGCAAAGTGGTTCAGATTAAAAAAGATAAAGTTATTGTTGAGGAAGAGTTTGAAGATGTTTTTGGCAAAACAAAGACCCGCAAAAGAGAACTCAAGCTTCCCAAACCCCCTGGAGAGTTATAAGATGCGTGATTCGATCACCAAATTAACCGGGCCCGTTCAACTGGGTATTTTCATCATTCTCGCCACAGCACTGCTGGCTGGTTGTGCCTCGCAAAATGCGGCCAATATTAAAAGTGCCGAAGATGCCAGGCGGATTACCGATATTGTTACCGGCGAAAATGCCGATGCGACCGTCGTTACGGTAAAAGGAGACGGCAAACTGGTCTATACGGCCATCAAGCAGGCTTTTCCGCGGGGAGTTCTTTTTCACTTTCCCGCCACTGTGCTGGACAATATCAAGCCCGTTTATTACCCGCCGCAAAGCGATGCCATCAGTTCTATCCGGGCCACCCAGACAGAAGAAGATCCAAAGACGGCCCGCATTTTCATCGCGCTTAAAAAAGATCTGCCCTATGATATTTCAGCCGATGACAGCGGACTGCATATTGCATTTCCAAAAAACGCGTCTCAGGCAGTAGCGGTTGAAAAAACAGTCACCCCACCGCCGGCACCGAAAAAGTTACCTGCTGTGCCGGCCACTCGCATAATCGCCGTGACGCCCAGCGTGCTGCAAAACAGCGTGGTGGTGAAGATTAAAGCCAATGGAACCATAAAAAAATACAAAGCCTTTACCATTAAGGAGCCGCCGGCCCGCATTGTCTATGACCTGTTCGGCCTTAAAAGTCCGTTCAAGGGCGAGCAGCGAATTGCGGTAAAATCCGATCAGGTCAGTCGCATACGCCATTTTGGTCATCCGGACAAGGTGCGTATCGTGCTGGAAACCAGGAAAAAATACCTTTCAAAATATTCGGCCACACCCGTTGAAGATGGCCTGCTGATCCATGTGGGCGCTGCTGCCGCGGCAGCAAAAAAGCCCGCTTCTGTTTCCACGACCCAGGCGCCGCCAACGGTGAAAAGCGGACCGAAAAAAACAACGGTTGTTCAGAAAAAGGCCGCCGCGCAAAAACCGAAGACCGCCGCAGCCAAGCACGCCAAGCCGGCCTGGTTGAACCGTATCGATTTTGCGGCTGAAGAAGCCGGAAAATCCGCCGTCATTATCGGCACCACCCGACCGGTGGAATACGAAATCATCAAGGTCGGTCCCAAGCGGCTGCAGTTGAAACTGGCTGATACCAATTTGCCGGAATACCGCAAGCGGGCTTTGATCACCACCCGTTTTCAAAGTGCGGTGGATCGCATCACGCCGGCAGCGGTTCCGGCGGCCAAACAGACCGTCATCGACATCGAACTGCGCCAGGCGGTGCCTTATTTTGTCAAGCAAACGGACAATGTGATCCGACTTGATTTTTCACCTTCCAATATACCGCCCCGGCCTTACGAAGACGCCAAACTTCCAGCCTGGAAGCAGGTCCTGGCTGAATCGTCGACCGCAGCCGACAAAAAGACTGCCGCCGAATCTGACAAGGCAGCTGCAGCGGGTAAAACGACGCAGCCGCCCCAAAAAGAAAAGTCGCTGGAAAAACGGCTGGCCAGCACTTCCCCGGGGCAAAAATACACCGGTGAAAAAATTGCCATTGATTTTTACGACACCGACATTAAAAACGTTTTCCGCATTCTGATGGAGGTCAGCGGCAAAAATTTTGCCATTGACAAAAACGTCACCGGCAAAGTCACCCTGACTTTGGAAAAACCGGTTCCCTGGGACCAGGTGCTGGATCTGGTTCTCAGAATGAATCACTTGGGTGTGACCATGGAAGGCGACATTGTGCGCATCGCCACCCTCAGCACCCTGGCCCAGGAAGAAAAGCTCAGACAGGCCAGGATGAAAGCCGAACAACAGGCCATCGCTCAGCAGAAGGCACTGGAGCCGCTAATGACCGCCTATGTCCCGGTCAATTATTCCAATGCCCAAACCGAAGTGCTGCCGCATGTCAAGCAGATTTTGACTCCCAACCGCGGCAAGGTGAGTGTCGATACCCGCAACAATCAGTTGATTATCACCGATACGAGCGAGAAAATTGAACAGATCAAAAAGGTCGTTCTGGAAATCGACAAGGTGACTCCCCAGGTCATTATCGAAGCCAGGATTGTGGAAGCCAACTCTTCGTTTACCCGGGATCTGGGGTTTGACTGGGGGACGATCACCATCGGCCCATTCAGCAGTGTTTTTGGTGATGGCACGGATCTGACCTTCAATCTGCTGGCCAGCAACCTGCCGGCGGCTGATCCCTCGGCTGTGGCCGGCTTTACATTTCAAAAACTGCTCGGGACGCCCTTTTCCATTGTGGACGCCAAGCTGGAAGCCAGTGAGACCGAAGGCAAAACCAACATCATTTCCTCTCCCAGGGTTGTCACCCTCGATAACAAGAAGGCCCGCATCAAGCAGGGGCTGGAGGTTCCGTACCTGGAGCGCGACTCTTCGGGAAATGCCACGGTGCGTTTTAAAAACGTCGACTTGCTGCTGGAAGTGACGCCCAACGTCACTCCGGACAATCGCATTTCAATGAAAATTTTCATCACCAAAAATGACGTTCTGGAGCAAACCTCTGCGGGTCCGGCGCTTTCCACCAATGAAGCCGAAACGGAACTGCTGGTGGACGACGGGGATACCATCGTCATCGGCGGTATCGTCAAGTCCACCATCACCAATAAAGAAAAAGGAATACCGGGTTTGCGCAAGGTCGGGGTGATGGGCTGGCTGTTTAAGTCTGACAGCGATGAGGACAAAAAAAATGAACTGCTGATATTCATTACGCCGCGCATCGTCACCCTGGAGCAGCGTACCAATATCTAGCCGCCAAACCCTGGCATGGCAGGGCTTACGATCAAAAGCAAATGGCAACCGGCAATCCGGCTGCCATTTGCTTTTTTTTGTTATTAAACGCTGCCACTGTCGGCCAATCAATCACCGATCGCCCGGCGGGGAAGGGCAGATGGCTGTTGGACGGCGCTTTCGAGTTACTGCTGCACAAGATGCTGGATCTTGCCGGCCTGCACTTGGGCCTGCTCGGCCAGGGCGGAAGCCGGTGCCAACTTTACAATCCGCTGATAAAGGTCGTAGGCCTTCTGGTAGTCGCCGCCGTGGCGATAGGCTTCCGCCAGGTCAAATAAGACCGGCGTCGATTCGGGGGCCAGTCTGGCGGCTTTTTCCAGCCGGGCAATGGCCATGTCCTGCCGGCCGGTGGCGATATAGGTCCGGGCCAGTCCACGCAGGGCATTGACGAAATCGGGACGCAGCTTCAGTGCCTTGAGGTAATATATTTCCGAAAGGTTGTAGTCTTTTTTCTGGTAGTAGGCAAAACCAATATTCATCAGGGGCATGTAAGGGGTGGCATACAGCAGATCGGAGACGGCCAGCTTATACTGTTCAATGGCTTGATCCCACTTTCTTTGCTGCGCATAGGCATTGCCCAGGTTGTTGCGGGCGGGGGAATAGTCTTCTTTTATCTCCAGGGCTTTTTTGAAATGCACGATGGCCTGGTCCGTATCGCCGAGGTAATAATAGGCCAGGCCCAGGTCGTCCTGCAGAATATAGTCATCGGGCAATGCGGCCTCGGCTTTTATAAATTCCCTCAAGGCTTTTCGGTTCTGACCGTAGCGTAGGTATTCCTGGCCCAAGCGCTTGGCCGCTTGGGCTTCGGCCTTTGCCTGCCGGTCAGCCATGTTTTTCGTCGAGCAGGCCGTGGACAAACTCACCAGCAGGACACAGCCTGCTGCAATCAGCCATCGCTTTTTCATGGCAGCATTACCTTTCGCAAAGATGTTAAACGGTTCTAAGGTCCAGTCTACGGGCGATCTCTCCGGCCATTGCGTTGACAAAGCGGACGAACTCTTTGCCTTCCAGAGGGTGGCCGGGAGCAGGCACCCGGTCAAGATTTTCAGGGCGCACGTGGACCGGGGCGTTTACCAGTTCCGGCTTGGGAGAAATTCGGTACTCTGCGGGAAACTGCCGCGCAAAATACATTTCCTGAAATCCGGAAAATTTAAGGGCATGGGCGGTGGAGTCCAGCACTGCGACATCCTGGTCGGCCAGTATCCCCTGTGCCATGGCCGCTGCCAGCCCGGCCAGACATTCTCCGCCGTGGGTGCAGGCAATATGCCCGTTGCGGTTGGCGGCAAGCTCCCAGTCCATGATTTCCTGTTCGCTGACTTGAACAAAAAACGTACGCTCACCTCCCGCCTGGCGGTTGTAACGCTCAACCAGGTGGATCACCCGGGGCATGGAAACCGGGTTGCCAATCATGGCTGCCTGGGCCACACTGGCTTTGACGGTGACCGGCGCAAAACGGCGTTTGGCTGCGTCCGGCTGTTGATAATAACGGTATACCGGGTTGGCATGTTCGGACTGAACCCCCACAATTTTTGGCAGCGTGCTGATAATGCCGGCTTCATAAAATTTCATAAATCCGCTCATCACGGCCGTAATGTTGCCGGCATTTCCAATGGGCACGACCACAGCGATGTTTGCCAGATCATAGTCTAAATCCTGCGCAATTTCATATGAATATGATTCCTGTCCCAGAATGCGCCAGGCATTTTTCGAATTTAACAGCGCGACATTGTATTTTTCGGACAGGGCCTCGACCACTTTCATGCAGTCATCAAAAACGCCGGGGATTTCAAACACTGCCGCTCCGCTGCCCAGGGGCTGGGAAAGCTGCTGGGGGGTGACTTTCTTGTGGGGCAGCAGCACGGCCGATTTAACTTGCGGTACCAGGTAAGATGCATACAGGGCAGCGGCAGCCGAAGTGTCTCCAGTGGAGGCGCAGATGGCCAGCACATTGGACAGGCTGCCGGTTTGAAGCATGAAGTTAATGTAGCTGAAGGCACTGGCCATGCCCCGGTCCTTGAAGGAAGCGCTGGGATTTTGACCGTCGTTTTTAAAGAAAAAACGTCCCCCGATTTTTTGCTGTAAAGACAGATTGGCTTCCACCAGCGGGGTGTGAGCTTCCCCCAGATACACGACGGCTTCAAGGGGAATGACCGGACCGATAAATTCGTGGTAGCGGTAAATGCCTTTCAAGGCAGGGATGTTAAGCATGCGACGGTAATCGAAAATTTGCTGCCACAGTCGTCCTGGAATGTCTTTGAGGCGTTGGGGGGTTTGATCTTCGAGCAGCAGTACCTGCCCGCAGTCCGGACACACATACAGCAATCTTTCGATGCCAAACTGTTTATTGCAGCCCAGGCAGCGATAGGTCATCTTGCCTTCGTGGGACGGCAGCAGATAGGGTTGTATGTCCCGGGGAAAATCTTCGATTTTCACGGTGCTATTTTTTCAACTCCGCCCATATAGGGTTTAAGCGCTTCAGGCACAATCACGGAGCCGTCGGCCTGTTGAAAATTTTCCAGCAAAGCAGCCACCGTGCGCCCCACGGCCAGCCCCGAACCGTTTAAGGTGTGCACCAGTTCGGTGCCTTTCTGTCCTTTGCGCCGCAGACGGATATTCGCCCGGCGGGCCTGGAAATCTTCAAAATTGCTGCAGGATGAGATTTCGCGGTACACTCCCTGGGCGGGCATCCACACCTCGATGTCATAGGTTTTGGCAGCCGAAAAGCCAAGGTCACCCGTGCACAGTTCCACTACCTGATAGGCAATTTTGAGCCGCTGCAGAATTGTTTCGGCAGCCGCCAGCAGGCTTTCCAGTTCCTTGTAAGAGGTTTCCGGGAGACTGAATTTGACCAGTTCGACTTTATTAAATTGGTGCTGGCGGATCAATCCGCGGGTATCTTTGCCATAGGAACCCGCCTCTGAACGAAAACAGGGCGTATAAGCAGTATAGCACAGCGGCAGTTGCTCTGCATCCAGAATTTCTCCCTGGTGGATATTGGTAACCGGCACTTCGGCGGTGGGGATCAGAAAATAATCCCAATCGGCCAGTTTAAAAAGGTCTTCTTCAAATTTGGGCAGCTGCCCAGTGTTGGTCATGGTCTGCCGGTTGACAATAAATGGTGGCAAAACTTCCCGAAAACCGTGTTCGCCGGTGTGCACGTCGAGCATAAAGTTAATCAGGGCCCGCTCCAGCCGGGCGCCGGCCCCCAGGTAAAGCGGGAACCGGGCGCCGGCAATCCTGGCGGCGCGCTCAAAATCCAGGATTTGAAGGTGTTTGCCGATTTCCCAGTGAGGCTGTGGTTCGAAGTCGAATTGTGGCGGCCGGCCGACGGTTTTGTATACCGGATTGTCGCGCTCATCGGTGCCGACCGGCACCGAGCTGTGGGGGATATTGGGCAGCGCCATCACAATGTCAGTCAGAATTTGTTGGATGCGGGCCAGTTTTTTTTCCAGCTGTTTGATCCGCGAGGAGACGGTACGCATTTCAGCCACCCGGGCATCGGCATCCTCGCCGGCTTTTTTCATTCTGGCAATGTGATCGGAAACCACGTTGCGCTGGTGCCGTAAGGCTTCAAGCTCCTGCAGTAGCTCACGGCGCTGCCGATCGTGCTGTTTAAAGGTTTCAAGGTCAGCTTGATCCCCACGAACCGTAAGGGATTGCTCGACGGCGGACAAATTTTCTCTGATAAACTTGATTTCCAGCATAATTTTCTTATATTATTAGATTTAGGACTTCGTATTGACTTAAAATGTCCGTCAGATCAAGCCGCAAGTAGCACGACCGGAGAATTTAGTCAACGGTTATTGAATGCCGGCCTTGCCTTGGAGATGATGGATACCGGATTTTTCAACCAACAGCTGTCAGGGAGAATGCGTATGGAGGAGATTGCAGCCGCTAAAAGTCAAATTCGTAATGATATCGCCGAGACGATTTCCGCACTCTCAAAAAATGAAATCGATGAAAAAACCCGGGTGATCGAAAACAGGCTCTTTGAGTTTGCCAATTTTCTGGAATCCAAGATCGTCCTGCTGTATGTCGGTGCAAATTTTGAAGTTCCCACCGAAAATATCATCAAACGGGCGTATGCCTATAACAAAGTGGTGGTTTTGCCGGCGTTTGACCCCCAGCAGTTTGAGGTCCAACTATTAAAAGTTGACAACCCCGGAAAAGAAATGGTTCCCGGTCCCCGCGGGGTTGCCGAACCCGATGCCGGCAAGTGCCAGATTGTGCCCATCGAGCGTATTGATATCGCTATCATCCCCGGGCTGGCATTCGATGAAAAAGGGGGTCGAATCGGATCGGGAAAAGGATATTACGATCGACTGATCCCCCGGCTTTCCATCACCACCCGCAAGGTGGCACTGACCTTCGAGGAACAAATCCTGCCCCAGATTCCCATGGAAGTCCATGACAAATACGTGGATATTATTATCACCGACAAACGCATTATTTATAAAATATGACTTCCAGCGAACTTAAAACAAAAAATCGCTTTTATTCGCTGGCGGCATAAACAAACTTTTCACGGTGCCGTCATTTTACGGGGTTTAAAATTTTTTCCAGCTTTTGCAGGTTTCCCATTTCTCCGACGGCGATGACCGTATCTCCCGGCATGATGGACGTTTCGAAAGAAGGATTAAACTGCATCGTGCCGTCGGGTTTTTTAATGGCAATGATGATCAGGTTAAAGTTTTGCCGGATGCCGGAATCTTTCAGCGGAACATTGATCAGGCGGGAAGATTCACCCACCGGAATTTCCTCCATCTGGATATCGGTGCGCCGGTAAGCAAAGGCCAGATCCAGGAAGTTGGTTACCGTCGGACGTATAATCCGATGCGCCATACTGACCGCCCCCATTTCATAGGGGGATTCCACCGCGTCCGCCCCTGCGGCCTGCAGTTTTTTCTTGGCCCCCTCCTGGCTTGCCCGCGCAATAATTTTAAGCTCGGGGGCCAGCTGCCGGGCAGTCAGCACTAAAAACACATTGTCCGTGTCGGTGGCCAAAACGGCCACCAACCCTTTGGCCCGCTGAATGCCGGCCCGCAGCAGGCAGGATTCCTCAGCGGCATCGCCGGCAACGTACAGCACGCCGTCTTCATCCATCTGTGGGATCATCTCCGGGTTTTTTTCCACCACCACCACATCGATGGGATTTCTTCTCAGGTTTCGGCACAATACCCGGCCGATCCGGCCGTAGCCGCAGATAATATAGTGGTCTTTCAGTTTGCTGATTTTTTTATCCAACCTTCGCCTCCCCAGAATAATTTGCATGCGCCCTTCAACCATGAACTGCACCACGGCCGCGGCCACATACATCGTAAAGCCCACACCCACCATTACCAGGAAAATGGTAAAAATGCGTCCGTCCGTATTGACATGGTGTATTTCTCCGAATCCAACGGTGGAAATGGTGATGATGGTCATGTACAGAGCATCTAAAAAGCTCCATCCCTCAAAGAACATGTACCCCGTTGTGCCGGTTATCACAACGAGCAGCAGCAGGGAAATGGAAATCGTAAGATGTCGGGTCCGATTCATCTGTCAGCCGGTGGTGGTTGAACTATCCTGCGAGAGCATTGCCCGCGGCCTGTTATCGCAAAGCACGAATTTATCCGCCTTTGGAAGATCCCGCCTGCGGGGCTGCGGGGTTCGCGATTGAAACAAAATTGGTATTTTTTCTTGCCGGGAAGATCGCCCGCAGCATGCAGCGCAGAGCTTTAAGCCGCATGCCATATTTTTTATTATGCTGAATTTTATCAAAAAAAACAAGGCTTTTTCTTGGCCGCTGCTTGACCCGACGGATTTGATTTGATAAAAAACCAAATTGGCCGGTGTATTTTGCCGGGAAACGATTGCATGATGAACAAAGAATCCATTCAATACGAACGGCAGCGTGAAGAAATGGTGCGCAGCCAGCTTGAATCCCGGGGGATCAAGGACCCTGCCGTGCTGGCCGCCTTTCGCAAGGTTCCGCGGCATTTTTTTGTCAGCGAGGCATTGCGGGACCAGGCATACGGCGACTACCCGCTTCCGATCGGACAGCAGCAGACCATTTCCCAGCCCTATATTGTCGCCGAGATGACCCAGGCGCTGGAGCTGCGACCGAATGACCGGGTGCTGGAGATCGGCACCGGATCGGGATATCAGGCGGCCATTCTGGCTGAAATCGTATATCGCGTATACACCATTGAACGCCTGCGCCCCCTTTACCTTCAGGCACGCAGCCTCTTTGATGAATTTAAGTACCACAACATCGTTACCCGCTGTGCTGACGGCACCAATGGATGGCAGGAGCAAAGCCCCTTTGATGCCATTGTCATTACTGCCGGGGCTCCGAAGGTCCCTGAAGTCCTGATTCGCCAACTGGCTGTCGGGGGCCGCCTGGTGATTCCCGTCGGCAACCAGCACACCCAGGATCTCATTAAAATCTACCGGGATGAAAATGGAACCCGCCAGTTCAGCCTCGGTGGCTGCCGGTTTGTCAAGCTCGTGGGTGAGCACGGCTGGAAGCAGGTTTGACCCGCATCACGAGACTCCCTATGAAAAAGAAATTTAGCGGCACATGGAAAGAGGCTTTCGGGGCCAGTCCGGGACCCGAGTCCGTTCGGCAGGCGGCCGTCCTGTATATCAAGGGTCTTTGTATGGGATCGGCGGACGTTATCCCCGGTGTCTCCGGCGGCACCATCGCCCTGATTACCGGAATATACGAGCAGTTGATCGCCGCGTTGAAATCACTGGACTTTAAAGTGGTGCAGCGGCTGCTGGTCCTGGATATCAAGGGCATGCTGGCTGAAATTCATGTACGCTTCCTGGCGAGTTTGCTTCTGGGAATCCTAATGGCCATTTTGAGCCTGGCCCGATTGATGAATTATCTGCTTGCCTTTCAGCCGGTGTCCACCTGGAGTTTTTTTTTCGGCCTGATTGCCGCTTCCATCCTGGTGATGGGAAAACAGGTCGGCAGCTGGTCCATGACGACCGTTATCTGGTTTGTTGCCGGAATCATCGCAGCGTCGGTGATTGTCAACCTGTTGCCGGTTACCACCCCCGAAGCGTTATGGTTCATTTTTCTTTGCGGGGTGGTGGCCATTTGCGCCATGATTCTGCCGGGTATCAGCGGCGCCTTTATCCTGCTTATCCTGGGAAAATACGAATTTATCACCGGCACCCTGAAAAATCCGTTTCTGGCGCAAAATATGGTAATCATCCTCGTGTTCGCAGTCGGATGCGTGGTCGGCCTGGCGGCATTTTCCAGGGTGCTCAACTACCTGCTGCAGCGTTTCCATAATTTGACGCTGGCTTTTTTAACCGGGCTGATCACCGGTTCACTGCAAAAAATATGGCCGTGGAAACAGGTGCTGGGCACCCGGGAGATCAACGGCAAACTTCAGGTAATATGGGGCCGGCCCATCCTGCCGGCGGGTATGGACAACGAGGTGGTGACAGCCGTTTTACTGGCGCTGCTGGGCTTTATCGTGGTGCTGGTTATTGAACGATTATCACGGCAAAGAGGCTAGTGCCTGTTTTAGGAAGTCTTTGAATGCCCGGCCTGGAGGAGACAGGGTGCGGTTTCGGTGGTGGGTGAGATAAAAATAGCGTTTCAGATTCAGTCCTTCTATCTTGAGGGCTTTCAGCGTGCCGGCCTTGAGGTCTTCGGCCACCGCCAGGGTGGAAAGAATCGATATCCCGACATGGTTTTTAATTCCCTGGCGGACAGCTTCGGTGCTTCCCATCTCGGCGGCAATGTTGAAGTCATCCATTTGATAGCCTTTGCGTGCCAGGCTCATCTGGATGGAAGTCAGGGTTCCGGAACCGCGTTCCCGGATAATAAAAGAGCCAGTGGACAATAATTTCAGGGAGACGCTTTTATTTGCAGCCCACCGATGATCGGCTGGCACAATGAGGCGCAGTTCATCTTTTATCAGTTGTTCCTGTCGGATTATAGGGTCGGCCGAGCGGGCGCCCACCACGGCTAGCTCCAGGTGACCGCTGAGAATTTCTCCGATGATTTGCTGGGTATCCTTTACCACCAGCGACAGGAAGACATCAGGGTATCGGCGGGTAAATTCACCGATTACCCGGGGCAGAAGATACCCCCCGGGGATCGTGCTGCCGCCGACGGACAACCGCCCCTTAATGGTCCCGTTGAATTCGGCCAGTGCGGCTTCCGCCTCGTCGCCCATGGCCAGGATTTTACGGGCATAATCATAAAGCAATTCACCGGCCGGGGTCGCCACCGCCTGTTTTGGCAAACGATCGATCAGGCGACAGCCGAAATGGTCCTCAAGGTCTTTGATATGGCTGCTGACCGTGGGCTGAGACAGGTGAACGGTTTCTGCCGCCCGGGAAAAGCTGTTGAGCTCAACAACCTGGCAAAATATTTTTAATTGCCACAGATCCATGGCTTCTGGTCAGAACAAACCCCTGCAACCGGATGCCTAAAGCGGTTTCCGGGCAGTGGCAGCGCCTGTTTTATTTGGCAGTGGTATTTTGGGCGTATCGTTGTTTGAGTTTTTCTTCCACCAGCGGCGGCACCATGCCTTCAATGTTGCCGCCGAACTGAGCAGCCTGTTTGATGATCGATGAACTGGTATAAATCCATTTCAAACCGGTCATTAAAAATACCGTTTGAATTTCCCGATTGAGACGACGGTTCATCAGGGCCATCTGGAATTCATATTCAAAATCCGACATGGCCCGCAGGCCCCGCAGAATTCCGCAGGCGTTGCGCTGGGCGGCATAATCCATCAGCAGTCCGTCAAAGGTGTCGATCTCCACATTGGGGATTTCTTGGAGGCTTTGGTGCAGCATGTCCAGCCGTTCCTCGAGGGTAAAAAGAAAGGCTTTGCCGGGATTGGTCAGAATAGCGACGATAATCCTGTCGAAGATATCAAGTCCTCTTTTGACGATATCCAGATGGCCGTTGGTAACCGGATCAAAGGATCCGGGATAAATGGCGATTTTTTGCATAACGAGCATCCCCTTTTTGTGAAGCGGTTGTCCAGATGTGCGCTGCGGCAGCCCCGTTTCGGGCGAGCCGCAACCCCCAGGCCGCAAGTGCGCCCCCTCATAGCATATAGTTCATAAAGGAGACAAGTGTTTTTCGGTATTTTCGCTGGTCTGAAAGCCGAAATGGACCACACTTTTCCGGTACCGGCTCCTGCAGGCAATGTTCGATGACAACCATTGCACCGTTTTGCAGGCAACCGCTGTGCTGAAGGTTTGTCAGCACGGGGACGATTGTGTTTTTGTTATAGGGCGGATCCATGAATACCAGATTAAAGCGCTGCTCAAAAGGAATCAGGCTGTTTAAATTGCGGACAATGTCCCAGCGCAGAATCCTGGTTTGTTTTTCCATCCCGTTGCTGGTGACATTGCGGCGCAACACGGCAACCGCATCCTGGTTAAAATCGACAAACACGGCGGATTCAGCACCGCGGCTCAGTGCCTCAAGCCCCAGCGCGCCGGTCCCGGCAAACAGATCCAGGACGGCCGTTGTCCGGATGCGCCCGGCAAGAATATTAAAAATGGCCTCCCGGATGCGATCGGCAGTGGGTCGGGTTTTTGAACCCGGAACTGATGTCAGTTTTCTGCCTTTCAGCTGTCCGGCGATAATTCGCAGGGCCATTTTGCTCCCGATCCCAACTGAGTAATTGCCATGGACCGCAGATGCCCGGCGGCAGCCCTGATTTTAAGTTTAACACTGCAAAAGCCGGAAAGTTTCAGGGCCCGGCACACACCAAAAATGATCATAATTGCCTGCCATGTCGTTGTGGCCTTTATTGTGGGTTTGTGAAACCAGTTTTCAGAATTTTAATTTTTTTATGCAGGTAACTGCGCCCGACACCGATGGCTTCAGCGGTCCGGGTGATATTGTTGTGGTATTGGACCAGTTTGCGGTTGATAAATTCTTTTTCAAAAGCAAGCTTGGCCTTTTTAAGATCGTCAATCTGAAAAAACGGCAACTCGGCAAGCCCTTGCTCCCGGCAGACATCCAGGTTATACGAATCCGGTATGTCCCGGGCGTCGATGGTGTCCCCGTCCACAATAATCAGCAGTCGCTCTACCAGGTTTTTCAGCTCCCGGATATTGCCGGGCCATGAATATCCCCGTAGAATATCCAGGGCCGCTGGAGTGACCTTTTTTCTGCGGCTGCGGTTGCGGGTGGCAAAATCTTCGAGGAAGGTTTCCACCAGCACGGGGATGTCCTCTATGCGCTCCTTGAGCGGTGGCACTTCGATGGGAAATACATTCAGACGATAATACAGATCCTCCCGGAAGCGACCCTTTGCAATCTCTTCTTCAAGGTTTTTGTTGCTGGCGGCAATGACCCTTACATCCACGCTGATGGTACGATTGCCACCAACACGCTGGATCTTTTGTTCCTGCAGAACTCTTAAGATTTTTGCCTGGGTGGTCAGGCTCATATCGCCGATTTCATCCAGAAAGATAGTTCCGTTGTTGGCCAGTTCGAATTTTCCGATTTTTTTGGCGACGACGCCTGCAAAAGCACCTTTTTCATGGCCAAACAGTTCACTTTCGATCAGATCTTCAGGTATGGCGGCACAGCTGACATCAATGAGCGGGCGATCAGCGCGGGAGCTCAACTGATGGATAGTACGGGCAACCAGCTCTTTTCCGGTCCCGTTTTCACCGGTGATCAATATCCATGAGTCGGTGGGGGCGGCCTTGGCGATGTTGCTTTTCAGTTCAGCGGTTTTGGGGCTATCGCCGCTAATGGAATTTCTTTCCAAAGTTTTTTTGCGAAGGTACTTATTTTCTTCTTCAAGGCGCCTGAAATTCAAGGCATTGTTAATGGCGACAATGACCCGGTCAATGGAAAGCGGTTTTTCGATCAGGTCAAAGGCCCCCAGTTTTGTGGCTTTGACAGCCGTTTCAATGGTCCCGTGTCCGGTGATAATTACCACCTGGATGTTTGGGTTTTCTTTTTTGATTTCTTTCAGCGTTTCAATGCCGTCGATGCCGGGCATCCAGATGTCAAGCAAGACGAGATCCGGTGAATCGGCTTCGATCAGTTTCAGGGCTTCATAGCCATTGGCCGCCGTGGTGACCTCAAAGCCTTCATCGGACAGCAGACCGCTCAATGTTTGCAGAATTGAAGGTTCGTCATCAACAATTAGAATGGATGGAAACATATGGAGCCTTTTCCTCTTTTTCAGGTCTGACGATTATTGTGGAGGTTATAAAGCGATGGAATCAAATTGTTATCGTCCGTGGTCCGTTGTCCATTGTTCACGATAGAGACAGTTGCATGGGATATTTTTTCGGACAAAATAATATGGTAATTATAAATATTTTTCAAGAGATAGTATCAACAACGGATCACTGACAACGGACGACTGGCAATTTTACACCGGCAGTTCAATGACAAATTTGGCCCCCCGGGGGGTATTGTCCTGGACACTGATCACGCCTCCATGATCGGCAATAATGGTGGTGACAATGGTCAGTCCCAGGCCCATGCCGGCCTTTTTGGTGGAAAAATTGGGTTCGAACAGCCGGGTTTTGTCCGCATCGGCAATACCCGGGCCGTCATCGGCCACCTCGATCCGGATGCGCTTTAAAATCGGGTCGTGGCTGAGGGTAAAAGAAATGTGTCCCGTTCCTTTGAGTGCTCCAATGGCGTTGTCTACCAGGTTGATCAACGCCTGTTTGATCTGCTGGCGGTCCAGATTTAGGCGTGGAATATCCGATGTGTTTTTGATATCAAATTTTACCTGCGGATGTCCTTCACGATACAATGCAACGGTTTCTTCAATAATCGGCGGCAGCTGGCAGGGCTTGGGATCGGCACTGGGAAACCGGGCAAAGGATGAAAATTCGTTTACGAGGTTGCGGATCAAATCAACATGATCAATGATGGTCCGCGTACACTCATCAAAAATCGGCTCATTGAGCTGCTCGGAGTATTTTCGCTTCAGGCGCTGGGCTGAAAGGGTGATGGGCGTCAGGGGGTTTTTAACTTCATGGGCAATCCGGCGGGCAACCTCACGCCAGGCGGCCATACGCTGGCCTCTTTCCAGTGCGGTCAGGTCGTCAAAAACCATCACAATGCCCATGTGGCGGCCGACATCATCCTTTAAGGCATTTACCGTGACCAGGAAACTACGGGGTTTTCCGTTGATGGTCAACTTTACCGGTACTTCAATGGATGCATCTCTTGCCAGGGAAAGATTGGTGATAATTTCGTCGGCCAGGTCCCGGTTCTGCAGTTTCAGCAGTTGATTGAAATCTTTATGCAGCACTTGATCAGATTTGACGCCCAGCATTTTTTCAGCGGACTTGTTAATCGTTGATATCATGCCCCTGGCGTCCAGGGTCACAACGCCCGCGGAAACGCTTTTTAATACGAATTCCATATATTGGCGTTTTGCTTCGATTTCGATATTTTGCTCCCTGAGCTTGCGCGCCGACAGTTCGAGTTGCTCCCGGCTGCTCCTTAAATCCCGGGTCATTTTATTAAACGAGTTGACCAGGCTTCCGATTTCATCATCGGCGACCGGCCCGATGCTGAACTCCAGTTCTCCTTCGGCCACACGTCGGGTGCCTTCGGCCAGCTCCTTGAGCGGAATGCTGATGGTCCGGGCCAGGTAAAATCCGAACCAGATCGCGCAGAACAACACCAGCAGCGCGACAATCGAAAGCGAAATGTAATAGGTAATCTGGATGGGCTTTTTATACAGCTTGATTTGCTGGTATTCTTCAAAACCGCGCGAAATGGATTCCAGGTTGCGATACAGGTCGGGCGGAATCAGGACGGTCACTGCAACGAAAGCCTGGGCAGTGGCAGCGTCCACCCCGTAAGGCACGGTGCCGATGGTTTTGATCAATTCTCCGGACGGAATGGTCAAGGTGATGGAGCGCACCCCGGTGGGGGAGCGTTCTTTTTGCAGATTTTCCGCGGAAATAATGCCGAAATATTCGTTTTCCAGCTCCGGAGCCAGGGCAAAAGTCATGCGCCGGGTATTGGCGGCATAGACTTCCACGCCGTCCAGGTTAAATTCCCGCTGAACCACACGGATATACTTGGCCAGGGCTGTTTTTTTGTCCGGGTCCAGCAGCTTTTTTCTTTTAATCTGGTAGGAGATCCTTTCCAGGAAAAATTGACTGTCGTCCTCTACCTGCTCGTACAGGCGGGCGCCGACCCGCAGGGAATTTTCAAGTGCCTGTTCGACGGGAACATTGAACCAGAATTCAATACTGGTGGTGATAAAGTTGATGGAAAAGAAAAACAGCACCACTGTGGGTACAATGGTCAGAACGATGAATGCCACCACCAGCCGGGTGCGCAGTTTGGCGCCCATCACCTTGCGCCGGCGGTCATAAAGCAGTTTTACCAGGTTTCTGAATACCAGATAAATCAGCAGGATGAGCAGCAGCAGGTTGATGTTGATCAGGATAAACATCAAGATGGTGTTGGAGATCGGTATACCGGCGCCAAAACGGATGATGCGCGTTTCGGCAAATGTCAGCAGGGCCACCACCACAAGGATGACCACAATGATAATCCCTTCGCGGCGGCGGCGGATGCTGTCGGCATCCCGGGTGGATTTTTTTTTGCGCTTTGCCATGGTACCGCTTATCACCTTTAGGGGAAAAAGATGGCCGCCCTATGATCTTATTTAATAGATAAAATCAATGGTGTACCAATCGGTTTCAATATCCCAGAATGAAACAAAAAACAAAATATAATGCAGGTAAAAAGGAAGGGTCTGCTTGCTGACCTCTGCTTTGATGCGCAGCTGATAATGCTGCCCTTTTTCAAGCCGGCGCAGCGGTATGATTTTCAGGCTGCTGATTTGCGCCATCCATTTCTGGGCTTCTTCAAAAGATTTCGTCACTTCCGGGACATTTTTTTTCCAGGATCGGCGAACAGCGAATTCTTTTTTTAAATTATCGTATCTGATGGTGTGGGTGACTTCAATGTCAGCAATTTCCCTGTCGAACCACATGTTGCGAACGTTGTTGAGTTTGACCGGAAACGAAAAAGTTGCCGGCACACCGCTTAAAATAATCTCTTTGAGCTCCGGGCTGAACGCCCCCTCCAGGGTCACATACAAAAGCAGGTCATCGCGGGTGTTGGATACGGTGATGTCTGTCAGTCGCGTTTCCAGCGCAAAAACCAGCGGACAGGCCGCTGCCAGCATGCCCAGCAACAGCATCCAAACGATTTGTTTATGAAATGCTTGGATCATAGAAAACAATTTTTCGCGGGCTGCAGGTCCCTTGAAATCCCTGGACCGGTAGCGCATCCCCCGTCGTTTGCAACACAGATCCATCCGCGAGCGTATTGCCCACGGCCTGTTGTGGCGAAGCGGAAATCCCGCTTGCGGGGCCGCCGGGTTGGTGAGCGGAATAAAATTGAAATTTTTCTTACGGGGAAGATTTCCCCCAACTTGCTGCCTGGAGCTTCAATTATTAGCCCAAATTGGTTTAAATAGCAAGTGATTTGACTTTTTTGGAGGCTGCCCCGGCCGAGGGGCACAGGGTTTTTGTCTGCCAGCAGGCTTTGCAGTTGAAGAAGCTTTTTAAAAAGGCGTGATTGAAGGCATGCCCGGATTTTTTGGTGACAATGTGTGCTAAAATAGGTAGACCAAGAAGGGAGAAATCACCAATGCAGTCCAGCAATTTGTGGCGCACAAATTCATCGCGATAGCGCAGTCCTTCCCGGTTGAGCACTTTGGTTTCATCAACCACCACGGCATTTTCCAGGGATCCCCCCCGGGCCAGGCCGAAATGCTTCATGTATTCGACTTCATGCAAAAAACCGAAAGTTCGGGCTGAAGATACCTCCCGGTCGAATATGTGATCCAGGACTTCTATGGAAAGGGATTGTTTGCGGATGACCGGATGGTCGAAATCGATCTGGCAGGTGATTTTAAAGGTTTCGGCGGGGTAGGCCCCCACGAACTTGTCGTCCTGTTCCAGTTCGATCGGCTCCTTGAGAATGAAAAAATGGCGCGGGGCTTCCTGTTCCCGAATACCGGCCTCCATCACCATGCGGGTAAAAGGTCCGGCGCTGCCGTCCATTACCGGGACTTCGTAGGAATCCAGTTCAACGATCACATTGTCAACGGAAAGTCCGGCCAGGCAGGCCATTAGATGTTCGATGGTGGAGACAATAACCCCATCCATGCCGATGACCGTTGCCAGGCTCGTATCGACCACGCGGTTGAAACGGGCCGGAATCATCGGTTTATCCGGCAGATCTTTACGGATAAATTTAATTCCATGGTTGACTGGAGCTGGTTTGAGCGTCAGTTTAACCCGTTTGCCCGAATGCAGCCCGACCCCTAAACAGCTGACTTTCCTGCCAAGCGTTCTCTGGTACATAGGTATGGCCATAACATGCTATCTTCACCGCTGGTCTGGTTGGAGGTTGGCAAGTGCCGGCAATGCGCCCCGAATGCAAACCACAATCCTTGACGGCAAGCCAGCCGGTCGCCGGCAATAATAACTGGTTTACGGTTAATGTCAACAAAATTATTCTTGCCTTACAATTTCCGCCATGGCAGGATGATCGTTAACTTTAAAGATGGGAAGGGACGTTTTGCTTGCCAAGGTGCTCAGCAGTGCAATTGTCGGAATCAACGCCTGTCGGGTAGAGGTGGAAGTGGATATTACCGCCGGGCTGCCGACTTTTACCACCGTAGGGCTTCCGGAAACTTCCGTCAAGGAAAGCAAGGAGCGGGTGAAATCTGCGATTAATAATTCGGGCTATCGTTTTCCCGATGACCGCATTACCGTCAACCTGGCACCGGCGGACATTAAAAAAGAGGGCACGGGGTTTGATTTGCCGATTGCGCTGGGGATCCTTGCAGCTACGGGCGTCATTCCGAATTCGGACCTTTCCCGCTATCTCATCCTGGGAGAGCTGTCGCTGGATGGCCGGATAAAACCGGTCCGGGGATCATTATCCATGGCCCTGGCTGCCCGGGAGGCAGGTTACGGTGCTGTCATCGTTCCCGATTACAATGGTCCCGAAGCATCGGTGGTGACCGATGTATCCGTATTGCCGGTAAAGACTCTGGCGGAGGTTGTAAGTTTTTTCAGAGGGTTTACCCAAATCGAACCGCAAAAGACGGACGTGTTGGCCGATTTTGAAAAAGATCGCCATTTCGAGGTGGATTATGCCGACGTCATGGGCCAGGAGCATGTCAAACGGGCCCTGGAAATCGCCGCTGCCGGTGGTCACAACCTGCTGATGATCGGCCCTCCCGGTTCCGGAAAGACCATGCTGGCCAAGCGGCTGCCGACGATTCTGCCGCCCATCAGTTTTGAAGAAGCCGTTGAAACCACCAAAATATTCAGTGTCGCCGGGCTGCTGGAAAACAACCAGGCCTTGATTACCCGGCGGCCTTTTCGTTCACCGCATCACACAATTTCCGATGCCGGCCTGATCGGCGGCGGGCATATTCCCCGTCCCGGAGAGGTCAGCCTGGCCCATAACGGCGTTTTGTTCATGGATGAACTGCCGGAATATAAAAAACATGTCCTGGAGGTGCTGCGACAGCCCCTGGAGGATTCCAGGGTGACCATTTCACGGGCTGCCAGTACCCTGACCTATCCATCCAGTTTTATGCTGGTGGCAGCCATGAATCCCTGTCCATGCGGATACTTGGGCGATTCCAAACACGAATGCCGGTGCTCCCTGCAGCAGATTCATCGCTATCGCTCCAAAATATCAGGACCTCTGCTGGACCGCATTGACATCCATGTAGAGGTACCCGCCGTACCCCATAAGGACCTGATGGCCGAATCCCAGGCCGAGCCGTCGGCTGCAATTGGCCGGCGAGTGGCCGCCGCCCGGCAGATTCAGGCTAAACGCTTTCGCCGGGCCAAATTTCATTGCAACGCCCGCATGGGCAGCCGTCACATCAAAACCCATTGCAAAATCGATGATGCCTCCCGGCGGCTGCTGGAATCGGCCATCGATAAACTCGGTCTTTCGGCCCGAGCGTTTAACCGCATTCTCAAGATCGCCCGCACCATTGCCGATCTGCAGGCCGGTTCGGACATCCATGCGGATCACATCTCCGAAGCCATACAGTATCGCAGTCTGGATCGCGGGGGGGCGTTTGGGTAATGAGCAGGCCAAAATTTTGTCGCTGATGGGATAATTTTTCCCATCCCGGCCACAATCTAAAATTCCTGTCACAACTTAACCCACTGAAATATTATAAATTTATTGTATGCAAGCATTTGGAACGATTATTGCTTGCCTAGAGGTAAATCTGATTGCCAAAACAAATGAGGGCTCAAATGACAGCGCAAAGCCATCTGACCATTCGGGATTATTTCGATCAGCTGCATGTTCGCCATTCAAGCGGTTCAAAAGGCATTTCCCGGTCTGAAGCCGGTACCAACGGAAACGATGGATTTCAGCGCTTGCTGGCAACCCGTCAACAGCTGCCCTCGGCGAGGATCGGCAATAAAGTCGCTGGTCTGACCATCGCAGACTACCGGGCTGCGCCGGTTCGGGCATGCGATTGCCAAAGTGTCCGGCTCCCGGCGGCAGGGGTGAAAAAAAAAGAAGATCCACCCGGCAGCCGGACGGATGTTGCCGCTTCACGGCTGTCTGGCGATCATTGGCCGGCCCCATTGCAGTGTGTTCCAAAAAGGGCTGGAGCATCCACCACGGTCGGCCAAAAGCCGGCCGGTGCCCCGCAGCATGTGACAATCGAAAGAATCATTCATAAGGCCGCGCGCAAATATAATCTGTCGCCCGCTTTGATCAAAGGTGTCATCCGGGCCGAATCCAACTTTCAGGTCCAGGCTGTTTCGCGTGCCGGCGCCCGCGGGTTGATGCAACTGATGCCGGAAACCGCCCGTGAGCTGGGGGTCGTCGATCCGTTTGATATCGCCCAAAATATTGATGGCGGATGCCGCTATTTGCGCCGAATGCTGGACAGTTTCGACGGTGATGTCAAGCTGGCGCTGGCTGCTTACAATGCCGGTCCCGGCGCTGTAATAAAATACGGGGGGCAGGTTCCCTACCGCGAAACCAGACAATATGTCCACCGGGTGCTCCAGTTCTCACGACAGCTGACTTGATTTTCGCCTACTGATATGTCTAACGCATAAAGCACTGACGCATTTTTGTTTATCCCCGCCTTCAGGCGAGCTTCGACTGTCAAGTTGAGGATAATACCGCCGATAATGGATATATGAAAAACCCGCAGTCGATAAAAATAACAAAGGCTGGTGCGAAGCATAAGGTTAAACATTGCCAACCACAAAACGACAGCCTTTATCCGGGCATGGAAAAGGCCGCCTTGCAGCACTGTGAGGAGAAATTTCGCGTCCTGATGGAAGTCTGCGCAGAGGGGGTCGCCATTCACGACCGGTTGATGGTCATAGCCGCCAACCCGGCTCTGGCGGAAATGTTCGGCTATCATAGATCTGAAGTAATCGGAAGGGATGTGCTGGAGTTTATCGCTTCCCGGGGGCGGGATAAAATAATGGACAGGATTCTGTCAGATGATGCGCGTTCGATTCGCACCCTGGGATTGTGCAAAGATGCAACAACCATCCCGATTGAATTCAGCAGTCGCCGCATTGTTCATTCAGGTAACAAACTGCACCTGTCACTGCTGCGCAAATTAGACGCTGCGGCTGTGGCAGCGACAAATACGGATTCTAATGAACATCTGGATGCACTGTTTAACAGTTCGCCGGATGCCTATTACCTGGCCGATGCGACAGGTGATTTTATTGATGTCAACACAGCGGCACGGAAATTATTCGGCCTTAAAAAAGAGGACATTATCGGGAAAAGTTTTTTAACGCTGAAAATTTTTCCCCCTGATCAAATCCACAAGGCCGCCCGGCACCTGGCACTCAATATTTTTAATAAATCGGCCGCGTCACAGCAGTATGTTCTGCAACCGCAAGACGGGCGTCAAATTCCGGTGGAAATCAGTACCATCCCCGTTAAAATGAACGGCAAAACCCTGCTGTTCGGCCTAGTGCGTGATATTTCGGAAAAAAAGAAAACCGAACGGGCTCTTCAACGGGCAACCCTGGAAATTGAAGCGCTGATTGAAAAACTCAGGGCTCGCGAGAAAAACCATTCAACGCCCCCTGCCTGAAAATTTTTCCCCGGTACCTGCCGTTGGACGAATGGGTAAAATTCTGTTACAACCCTGCCATGGAAAAAATTGTCAATCTTCAAACATATCGTACCCGATCAATGGAACAACGGTGTCTGGGCCCCTGGCGCAAGCGTTTTTCGGAGGCATTTGATCTGCAAACCCGCCTGACGGATCTTTCAGATTCGACACTGTATTTTTTGGCACAACCCGGCGAACACAGCTCAATGGGCTACTATGAATTTATTATGGGGGTGCTGGATCTGGGCGCTGCAGCCAAATTTCATTATCTGGACAACCGCGATCAAATGCGGGTGGTTGATATTCATCTTTTTCTGGCGGACCAAATGCGATTTGAAATGATGTGCCGCCTGGGATGGATCAAGGGCTTTGAAGCGGAAAAATTCAGCCTGTTTGAGCTGGTGCGGGATTTCGACAGGCTTGCCGATCGCTGTCGGCAAAAAGCACCGCAACTGGCACTGTCGCACCCGGAATATGCAGGCTACAGTGCGCTTGCTGGCACCGATAAGGAGGTGTTCATTCGCCGTCTGCTTCAGCCGGCCCTGGATGCCTTTAAAGAAAGGCTGTAGCGGCAACCTTCCTGTTAAAGGTCAGGCGGCCGTCGATACTTCCGGCAATGAATCCGCAATTGCGCTTCTGCGCGATGCCCGCTAAAATCGCCCCTTGGCGGTACCACCAGGCCCGGCAGTGGTATCACCATTTTAAACGGTTGCGTTCATACGGCATTTCCCCGGGGCAGCAGTTGCCATCCGTTACGGCATATAATTCCTAGTGGGTGTTTTCCCGGAACCTTTATTACGCCAGCGCGCAACCGGTTCGCGGGGTCAGGTTGCCAGTCAGGATCCATCTTAGTGACCGCAACCTGCCATCCCGGGGATTTTCAGCCGGAATATCATTCGGATTTTTTAACCTGGATGGTAGTTATTGCGCAGGAATATAAGGCACTTCCTCGCCCCACCATCCTTCCTGCTGGGATTTTTGCGCATCAGCCGCGGTTGGATTTTTGTATCCCCACCAGCTGAAATACATGTGGTCATTGGTTTTGTAAATGGTGTCGTGTTTGTACCATTCGGCACTGCATCCGACCATCCCCGCTAAAAAAGCGGCCGCAACCAACAAAAGAATCAATTTTTTCATAACCAACCCTCCTTTCTGAATTAAAACAGAATCGAATTTGATCCCCCCGACTGTTTTAACCTTGGGCCTATTATAAACAACGTTTCCAAAAAGTCCATAGAAAAATCCAATTGGCGATCAAAACCAGCTAAAGTCCGCCCCTGGATTGGCCGATAGACATAACATGGTTCCTGTGCGGCCGAACACCTCGCCCGACTTACCAGCCAGTTTTTCGAGGATCTGCGGATGAAAAATACCATTTTAATTGTCACGGCCTTATGCCTGCTGGCCGCCTGCTCGGCACCGGGCCCCATATCGTTGAACGAAAACCCGGCAGCGTGTGCCGATGAAAAAATCCTGTGGCACAATGCCCGGCAGGAACAGCTGAAAATTGATGCCAGCGGCCTGTTGTATCAAGATTCGCAGCTTGAAAACTATCTCAACCGCATCGTTGCCAGACTTCAGATCAACAGCGGCTGTGCGGATATATCTTTTCAGGTCAAAATCATCGGGGATCCACATTTAAACGCCTTTGCCCTTCCCCATGGCGCTATTTATGTCCACACGGGAATCCTGGCGCGAATGGACAACGAGGCCCAGTTGGCAGCCCTTCTGGCCCACGAAATGACCCATTGCACCCATCGGCATGCATTAAAAGTAATGCGGCTGATCAAAAACCGCTCTGCCCACATGGCTGCCATTGAGCAAACCCTGGGAAAAATTCCAGCGATCCGGGAATTAACCCGGGTCCTGGGCCAGACCGCTTCCATGGCAGCTGTAAATGGGTATACCCGTGAGCTTGAAACCGAAGCGGACCGCGGCGGCCTTGACCTGGTGGTCAAAGCAGGCTATGATCCTAGACAGGCTCTGGCGCTTTTTAAACATCTCAGTCGCGAAATTGAACTCGAAGGGATCAAAGAACCGTTTTTTTTCGGAACCCATCCCAATGTGCAGCAGCGCATCGAGAACGTCAGCGACTGGCTGGCATCTGAATTCAACGGACAGACCAGCGGGGTTACCAACGGGCCGATATTCCGGACGCATCTGAAGCAGTTGCTACTGGTCAATGCCAGCTTGGATTTGCAGCAGGGACGATTTGCAGCGGCCCGTCGGGGGGTTGAAAAATACCTGCAAACCCACCTCCAAGATGCCCGGGCATGTTATCTTTTCGGTGAAATACTGCGCCAGCGTGCCGCACCCGGTGACAGCCTAACCGCGCTGAAGTGGTACGAAAAAGCCGTTGCCCTGGACCCCTCTTATGCGGCAGCGTTCAAGGCCATGGGAATGATCCATTACAAACAAGGGCACCGGCTGCTGGCACAAAAATACTTTCAAACCTGCCTGGGGCTGGCCCCGGACACCCCTGACAGGGCATACATTGAAGGCTATTTGGCCCAATGCACCATCAATCAGGAGGGGTAATGAAAAAATCAAGCGCCCTGCTGCTGTTGCTGTTTTTTATCTCTAGTTGCGCCTCCATGGCCCAGCAGCGCAGTCTGAAGGATCTGCCCCGCTCGGACTTTCGCGTTGAAATTCCCGCCGGATGGTGGAAACCCGCAACCATCAATCAATACCTGATTACCAAGGACGGCGCTTTCAAACAGTATGTGCTGATCCAAAAGCGCCCTCTTGCGCGTCCCTTTCAGCATACGAAAAAAACCATCAAACCAGGCATGCTGCCCC
>JAOZPY010000582.1 GCA_029932495.1 Desulfobacterales bacterium | reverse complement strand
TAATGACTGATTGAAGGAGGATGCGATATGGCATTACCGAATAAACCTTTGGGTGAACTTAAAGCTGTCAGGGATCCAGAAGTCGAAGAACGGGAAGTTGACATCCTGATCGTCGGCGGCGGCATGGCCGCTTCCGGCGCGGCGTTTGAAGTTAAAAAATGGATGTCCGACGACCAGAGCGTTCTGCTGGTGGACAAGGCGGCTATGGAAAGAAGCGGCGCGGTGGCCCAAGGGCTATCTGCGATTAACACTTATATCGGGGAAAACACGGTTGAAGATTACGTGCGCATGGTCCGCAACGACCTGATGGGCATTGTCCGCGAAGACCTGATATACAGCCTCGGCTGCCACGTGGATGATTCCGTGCACCTGTTTGAGGAATGGGGCCTTCCGATCTGGAAGAAAAACGAAGAGGGGAAAACCCTGGACGGCAAAAAAGGCCTGAAAATGGGAACGCTGAAGGGCGGCGCCACCCCGGTGCGCACCGGCAAATGGCAGATCATGATCAACGGCGAATCCTACAAACGCATCGTGGCTGAAGCCGCCAAGCTGGCCATCGGCGAAGAAAACGTGCTGGAAAGGGTTTTCATCGTTGAGCTGCTGCTGGATGGCAGCAATCCAAACCAGATCGCCGGTGCGGTTGGTTTTTCCGTACGTGAAAACAAGGTTTACATCATCAAGTGCAAGAGCATGCTGGTGGCCTGCGGCGGTGCGGTCAACATCTACCAGCCGCGTTCGGTGGGTGAAGGCAAAGGCCGTGCCTGGTACCCGGTGTGGAATTCCGGCTCCACCTACACCCTGTGCATGAAAGTCGGCGCCGAACTGTCCATGATGGAAAACCGTTTCACTCCGGCCCGCTTCAAAGATGGTTACGGCCCGGTGGGCGCCTGGTTCCTGCTGTTTAAAGCCAAGGCTCTCAACGGACTCGGCGAAAACTATGTGGCCAGCGATGCCGCCAAGGCGGAACTGGAAAAATATGCGCCTTACGGAACCGCTGCCATCACCCCGACGTGTCTGCGTAACCACCTGATGCTCTTCGAGATGAAGGAAGGCCGTGGACCGATCATGATGGATACGGTTTCCGCCCTGGCCGAGCTGGGCAAGTCCCTGGACAAAAGAGAACTCAAGCATCTCGAGTCCGAAGCCTGGGAAGACTTTCTGGATATGACTTGCGGCCAGGCCAACCTGTGGTGCGCCACGAATACCGAGCCGGAAAAGAAAAATTCCGAAATCATGCCCACCGAGCCGTATCTGCTCGGATCGCACTCCGGCTGCTGCGGTTTGTGGACTTCCGGACCGGATCTGGACTGGGTCCCGGATGCTTACAAAATCAAGGCGGACAACGGCAAGGTTTACAACCGCATGACCACGGTCAACGGTCTGTTTACCGCCGGTGATGGTGTTGGCTGTTCAGGGCACAAATTCTCTTCCGGCTCCCACGCCGAGGGAAGACTGGCCGCCAAGCAAATGGTGCGCTATGCCAAAGACCATGCGGACTATTCACCGGCCTTCGCCCAGAGCACCGCGGAGTTGGTGGATATGGTCTACAGACCCGTGCGCACCTATCTGGACAACTGTGAATACACCACGGCCGATGACATCAACCCCAACTACATCAAGCCCAACGGCATGATGTACCGCATGATGAAGGCCACCCATGAATACGGTGCCGGCACGGCGACTTTCTACCAGACGACCTCCAAGAACCTGGAAATCGTCCTGGAGCTGCTCCAAACCATGCGGGAGGACAATGAAAAACTGGCCGCCGGGGACCTGCATGAACTGATGCGGGCCTGGGAAATCCAACACCGCATCTGGACAGTGGAAGCCCATCTGCGGCACATCCAGTTCCGTAAAGAAACCCGTTATCCCGGATTTTACTACCAGGCCGACTATCCCGGCCAGGATGACGAAAACTGGTTCTGCTTCGTCAATTCCAAGTATGATCCGCAAGAGCAGAAATGGGATATCTTCAAGAAAGATTACATCAAGATATTCAAGGATTAACCGAGACTCGGCCATGAAATTGTGTCGATAAAATAAAAGCCTCCAGGTGCCGGCCGGTGCCTGGAGGTTTTTATTAGCGGAAATTGCCCGGCACACTTTTTTATTTCAATTCAATTCATTATGATGCACGGAGGCTAGCATGACAAACGACAAGGCAGCCCCTATGAGTGGAAGCATTCTAGTTGTCGGCGGAGGCATCAGCGGCCTGACCACCGCCATCGAAGCCGCCGAAGTGGGGTATGAGGTTTTTCTGGTGGAAAAAAATCCTTACCTGGGAGGACGGGTTTCACAGCTCAATCAATATTTTCCCAAGCTGTGTCCGCCGACCTGTGGACTGGAGATCAATTTCAGGCGCATCAAGGACAACCCCAGGATTAAAATGTTCACCCTGGCAGAAGTTGAAAAAGTTGACGGCGCCCCGGGCAACTATGACGTGGCCATCAAAATCAATCCCCGCTACGTGAATGAAAACTGCACCTGCTGCGGGGAATGTGCCGCAGCCTGCCAGACCGAAATCG
>JAOZPY010000075.1:3995-9816 GCA_029932495.1 Desulfobacterales bacterium | reverse complement strand
GGCAGCCATGGGGAAAATGTGGATCCCAGGTCACATAATAATGGGTGCATTGGTGGCAGGTCATAATCACCCCCAATGTTTTTCAACGGACAGCGGGTTGGTAAATGCGCAGGTCCATATTCTCCAGCATGCGCCAGGCCCGTTCGCGGTCCTGCTCGTCGCTGGATCTTGAATCGCGGATGACGGACTGAATGACCGCATCGCTCATTCCATGTTCTTTGAGCTTGACCAGGTCCTGGGGGCTGAGTTGCCGGATGGACTGGGTGCTTTGCCCGTAAACGATGGAATCGGGTCTTTTTGAAATCGAATTATCCTTGATCATCAGCTGCAGGGTCTTATCACTGACGCCGGCCTTTTTCATTTTTACAATGTCATCAATGCTGAACGCGGCGGTTTCAATGACTTTTTCCCGAGCGATCAATGCGATGGTCTGGTCACTGACGCCGGCCTGCTTGAGCTTTACAATGCCGTTGCTGCTCAGGGACCATGCCGGTTGGACGGCAATCAGACCCACCAGGAAAGAAACAAGGACAGTTATCGTGATGTTTTTCATTGACTTTGCCTATCTGAGAAAATCCATCAGGCTGGGTTGAATAATCCGGGCGGCCGTGGCCAGTGTGGTTTCATAGGCTGTTTCCAGGTTTTTCATTTCCACGATGGCCTTGGGGATATCGGCCTGTTCGGTAGCCGCCAGCGCCTCCTGTATCTTGGGTTTCAGTTGGGTCCAGTAGTCGCCGGTGGCCTGCAGCCGGTATACGGCAGGTGCATATTCTGCGCGACGATCGTTGATTTGCTGGCGACCATTGTAAAGTGTGCTGACCGTGGATTTGATCTGAGCACTTCCGGCCACCGGATCGGAATTTTCCAATCCATCAATCAGGTTTTTTAGCTCGTCAAATATATTGACTCCACCGTTGGCGGCATTTTGAAATATTTTGCTGCCGTCCGCGTCAATACGAACCTCGGTATTTTCGGCTACCATAATGCGGACCTGGCCGTCATCTCCGTGGTAAGTGGCATTGAAATCTGCATCACGTGAAAACGGTACGGTATCGGTGGCATGGCCTGAAAAAATATAATTGCCCTCAAAGCGGCTGTTGGCCAGTTGCATGACATGATCGTAAATGTCTTTTACCTGGTAAGCAGCCAGCTGCTTATCTTCAGCGGAAACAGCAGCACCCGAATACTGCTCCGCCAGCCGCCTGGCGGTACTGACCAGATCTGAAGCCAGGTCCAGATTCTGATCGTTGAACTCCAGCCGGGTGATTCCCTGGGCGATGTTTTCCTGGTACTGATCCATGGCTGCCAGGCGGCTCCGATAGCCAAGCACATGCCCCATACCGATGGGGTCATCGGAAATTTTATTGATGCGTTTTTGAGAGGCAATCTGCTGCTGGGTTTTTAATAAATCCCGCGCCTGCCGCTGAATATAACTGATAAAATTTCTGCTGGCCATATTCCGGGTTACCCGCATGGGAACTCTCCTTTTATAAAATCAATGTTGGCCTGTTGGCTTTCAGCCCTGAACCCTGTGCCTTTTACCTTGCACCTTGGACCTTGGACCTTGAACCCTGAACCCTTCCGTTAAACCATATTCAGGAGCGTATCCATCATCTCACTGGCCGTGTTGATCAGACGCGCTGCCGCCTGGTAGGCTTTTTGATAATTAACCAGGTTTACCATTTCCTCATCGATGGAAACCCCCGAAATCGAGTCCCGATAGTTCTCCAAATGAAGCACCATCTGGCTTTGATGGTCGTGATAGGACTGCGCCTGTTGAACCCCGTGGCCGACATCGCTGACCAGTGATGCGTAATAATCGTCAAAAGTCGCCGTACCGCCCGCCATTGTCAGCGTTTCGCGCAAGCCGGCAATGGCAATGGCATTGCGGTTGTCTCCCGGTTTATCCCCCGGTACGGTATCGTAACCGGCGGCAGCGGCAACCAGGTTGGGATCACTGACAATAGCAGAATTGACCGCCATATCGCCGGCCGCCGTTCCGGTAAAAAAATCATTGCCGGTGGAACCGTCCAATCCGTAACCGGCGGCATGCAAGGTGTTGACTTCATTCATCAGGTTTTGGGCCAGGGTGTCCAGCCGGTCCATATAATCCACGATGTCTGTGTCCCGGGCTGTCAGCCAACCGCCCAACTTCCCCCCGTCAATGTTGCTGGTAATGGATACCGCATTGCCATCGTCATCCAGCCAGGCAACATCTTTGAGACCGGAAGCATTCGGCTGGGTCGACAGGCTGTAACGATGGATACCTTCCACCAGGGGTTGCCCATTGCCCACCGAAACCGTGACCGCACCGCTGGAATCTTCAAAGCTGTTGATATCGATCAGTTCAGACAGCTCCTTTAAAACCAGGTCCCGCTGGTCCCGGTAATCATTGGCTGTAAATCCATCGGCTTCCATGGAAACGATCTTGTCGTTGAGATCCACAACACTGGCAGACAATTCGTTTATCTTATCCACCGCCCCCTCAACCCGGGCATCGATATCATGCTGGATGTTTTGAAGGTCCTGGTAATTTTTTGCAATTGTTGTGGTCAGCATTTCGCTTTTGGCCACCAGAACGGTGCGCTCCACGGAACCGGAAGGATTGTTGCTCAGATCCTGCCAGGCATTCCAGAATTCGCTCATGGTCTGACTGAGTCCGTAATCACCGGATTCATCAAATACCATTTCGACTCTTTCCAGCATATCCTTGCGGGCTTCCCACTGCCCCAGGCTCTGGGTTTCGCCGTTGATCTGGGTTGCCAGAAAACGCTGGTAAATACGCTCAACTTCACTGGCACGGACACCGCTGCCCAAGGGTCCAAAGCCGGTATTTACCGGCTGATCTGCGGAAATGTTCAACCGCTGGCGTGAATAGCCCGGGGTGTTTACATTGGCAATGTTGTTACCGGTCACGTTGATGGCTCTTTGCTGAACCCGCAGCGCCTTGCTTGCAATACCTAATATTCCCTGTATATCGGACATTATTACCCCCCGGAAAACAATCCGGCTGCTCGTTAGCTGAATGTCAGCGCGTCGGCCAGTTCATCAACCCACTGGGCGACCTTGGCTGTTATTTCTTCAAACCCGTGGATGTCAATACCCAAGCGGTCGATTACTGCTGGTGAAAGCTCCGCTGCCTGTCCGTCGTTTTGCGCGCTGGTGCCGTTGGTTTGGCATAATAAATTGGCCAGATAAACCACGTCCACCACCATGCTGGGTTTTTCAGGAAAATCCGGATCGTGATGCCAGCGTACGGCCTCAATAACAGAAGGTGGAAATGCCCACTGGGTTAAAATCTTTGCCCCGATTTCTGCATGGTCCGTTCCCAGCACCATATTTTCAGCCACCACGTATGGTACCCCTTTGGCTGTGATATCCTCGATGGTCTGCAGTTCATCCTGTACGAAATGCCCCAGAACCAGTTTACCGATATCATGCAGCAGCGCAGGGGTAAAAATATCGTCAACATCAATATTTTTCTGATCTCTGGCCAGGGCCTCAGCGGCAATTGAAACAGCAATTGAATGTTTCCACAAATTGCCCGGCGGCAAATCATAGCCGGGAATCGGTTTGTCCATTGCCGCACTGACACAGGAGGCGATGACAAGCTGCATCAGCCGTTTCAACCCCAGCAACAACACGGCCTGGCGCACCGAAGCGACTTTGGAGGGAATCCCGAAGTAGACCGAATTTGACAGTTTCAGGACGTTTCCAGTCAAACCCGGGTCCTGGCGCAAAACTTCTTCAATCTCATCAATGCTTGTATCGGGATCTTCGAGCATCGTCAGCATTTTGGCACCGGTTGCCGGCATGCTGGGAAGTGTTTTGACCTTTGCCATAATTTTTTTCAACTTGGGATGTGTCATAAACCCTTCTTTTTTCAGGCTATTATTGGCACAGATCCCGTCCCATCACACTTCGTTGCAAACGAGGTTTCCAGTGGACCGGGGTCGACGAATATTGCCCGTACGCCGATAAACCGTCGGGGCTGCTGTCACGCTGTGCAGCAGTTCAAATGCCTCCCGCATGATGGCCAGCGAATGTTCAAATATCTCTTTTTGCCGACGATTTTCTTCTGCCAGTGTTTTAAGCAATTTCTTCAGGATGTCACCGGCTTGGCGCAACCGCTCTGCATGGGGTTCATCCACCCGTCGGGCAATCTCGCCAAGGCTGAGCGCCCGGGGTTCACATCCCAGACTTTCTGCCAGTTCACCGATCACAGCGAAGCGCTGGGTCTCCAATGCCTGCAGCTCGAACAGAATGGATTCCTTTTGCTGTGATGCCCGGCGTAAGGAAGTTACATCCGTTGCCAGCAAGGCGTTTTTTTCCGGCTCCATTGTCCCCTTCAGGGACTGATAAAGTGCTTTTTCCTGCTGAAGCAACTGCAGCAGTTGTTCCAGGCGGGGGTTTAGATTCGATGGCTGCTTGCCCATAATGATCCTTTTTATCCAGGGGTATTATCGGCTTGTTGATTAAAAACTTTAGCCGAATTTCGCCAGGTGGTTACGGGGTGTCGCCTCCCCCGGACTGGGATCCTTTTCCACCCAGCTGCTGCATCAGCAGACTCGACAGACCGATCCCGCCCCGGGCTGCCATCTTTTTGGAAATTTCCACGTCCAGCAAAGAGGTAAATATCTCCTCTGCCTGTCCGCCGCTGATAAGGCCGGATTTTTCGACCGTGGCCCGCATTTCTTTAAGCATGTAACTGAGAAAAAGCGCTTCCATTTGCTGGCAGGCTTCCCGCAAATGCGGGTCGTCTTGAGCAGATGGAGGTTGGGCCCCGGTTTTGGGGGTGCTGATTGCCGGCTTTGCCTGCCTTGCACCGGACAGGCCGGGCAACATTCGGAATGTGACGCCAGCAGGGTCGTCCATCTTAAATAATCTCCAGTTCGGCCTGCAAGGCACCGGCAGCTTTCAGGGCCTGAAAAATAGCGATCAGATCACGCGGTGAAACCCCCAGGGCATTCAAGGCCTTTACCACTTCGCCGATGCTCACCCCGTGTTGCACGACAAACAGGGGCTTGTTTCCCTCGTTGACCAGGACCTGGGATTCGGGGGTCACCACCGTCTGCCCTCCCCTGGAAAAAGGAAGCGGCTGAGAAACGTTGCTGTTTTCTTTGATTTCGATGCTTAAGTTTCCGTGGGCAATGGCAATCGTGGATATACGGACGTTTTCTCCCATAATCACCGTACCGGTGCGCTCGTTGATGACCACCTTGGAAACGGTATCCGGAGTGACCCCGAGGCTTTCAATCCGGCTTACCAGCGCAACCGTATTGCCCCGGTATTTGGCAGGCACCTTGACTTCCACGGTGCCGGAATTGCGGGTGTGTGCGATCTGGTCATAAAAAGCGCGGTTAATAGCATGGGCCATTCGGCTGGCCGTTGTAAAGTCAGGGTTGTGTAAATTCAGGATTAAGGACTGTTTTTTGTTAAAATGGGTGGCAATCTCTTTTTCAATTACCGCGCCGTTGACCACCCGGCCGACGGTTGGAAAATTCTTCTGCACGCCTGAACCCGAGGAACTGCTCGCCACAAATCCACCCGTGCTGATCGGCCCCTGGGCCACGGCATACACCTGGCCATCGGCCCCTTTAAGGGGAGTAAACAGCAAGGTGCCCCCCTGGAGATTCTCTGCATCGCCGATGGAGCTGACCAACGCATCAATACGGCTCCCGGTACTGGCAAAAGCCGGCAGATCGGTGGTCACCATCACCGCCGCGACATTGTCCACCTGAATATCTTCGGGCTGGACCGTCACACCCATCTTTTCCAGCATGCTGGCCATGGACTGGACGGTGAAAATGGATTTTTTAGA
>JAOZPY010000075.1:0-3895 GCA_029932495.1 Desulfobacterales bacterium | reverse complement strand
TTATTCAGCAAATTGGCCAGCCACCCCGGCCGCTGCCGGTCATCGACAATTCCCGAACCGCTGTAAGCAATTTTGGCGTTGGAAATGGACTTGGACAGAATGATGTTATTCTCTGAAATATCCCGCGGCCGGATGACCCCGGACAGGATGATCATCTGGGTCTCGTCATTGACCATCACCTCCCGCGTACCGACGATCTTCAAATTGCCGTTGGGCATGACCGCAACGACCCGGCAGGTTATAAAGGCCGTCAGCCTGCCGCTGCGGGTGGTTTCCCCATCGCCGTCAAATTTGCTTTTCAGATTGCCTTTGACGGACGGATTGCCGAAAGGGTCGATTTTGGGCCAGTCTCCTTTGACATTCGGCAGGATCTGATCCTGCCACCAGTCCTCCAGACCGAACAATTTTTCAATCCCGGCTTCAAAGGTGGATTTGCGCTCGGTAGCAGTGGAGGCACTGTTGCTGGCCCTGGATGATTCTTCGATTTGTACCGTCACAATGTCCCCCACCTGACGGGCCTTGGTATCAATGAAAAGCCCATTGAGCGAACTGCGCGTTTGCCATAGAGACCCGTCATTGTCTGCAGCTGGAGGGGAGACGGCCGGCGGGGGCGCAACGGGTTGTGCGGGCACCTGCTGCCGGGCGTATTGAACGTTTTTACGGTTGCCGGCGCACCCGCCCAGACTGAGAATCCCCGCCAGAGCGATGAAAATCGATATAATCCGGAATGAGCGTGTCATATTTTGCCTGCCTGTGATAATAATGCCCTGGTCAGAATTCAATTTTCACCGTCTTGGAATCCACTACCCGGGCGTATATAGTTTTTTTGGAATCCAGGTTGATCACCGGGATTCTTTCTCCCCGTCTGCCCTTCTTTTTAACCTGCCCGAAAGTCGTAATCTTCAAACCCTGGGTTTCGGCGATGATCATCACCATGTCGCCGCGTTTTACCAGCGGTGGAAACTCCACCAGGTTCGGCCTCAAAACTGTTTGGACCCCGAGCGCCCGACGGGTCCGCTTCCCCAAAACCATCTCCGGATCCCGGATTATGTCGGCCGGCAACCTGCTTAAATCCATTTTCTGCACACTGATGTCATCTTCGGTGATGGGTTTGTAACGGCCCAGCGGTTTTCGGGTGACCACCACGTCCGTTAAAATCTCTATTGTCGCCGACACCCAGATACGCCTGTAAAACTTGCCGTTGACATCAAAATTGACCGCCAGCGGCACTTTTCCCAACAGTCTGGAGGCCCGGGGGGCAACGACTTTGTAAGAAATACGACCGGCGGGCAAACGAACGTTTTCGCCCACCCGGATTTGCTTGATACGCACCTGTCCGGCATCCGAACGGATATTTTTAACCAGATAAGCGTTTACCAGCGCTTTTATCTTTTCCTGGTCAATCTCCATAAAGCTGCGCGTTACCACCACCTTGTCCGGAACTTCTAGATTAAGCCGGGCCAGATCAAATCCATTTTGCTTCAGGCGCAGGTTTAAAACTCTGTCCTCAAGCCGACGCGAGCTTCCCGGCAAGGGTGCCCGGCCCACGACTACATCCTGCAGCCGTTGAACCATCACCGGGTCATCCCCCTGGATTTTTGCAATTCGACCCAGCAGGATTTGATCCTCTTCAATGCGTGTATTTTCCTGCACCTGGATGCGGGTAATCGCACCGGCGGCATACAAAACAGACGTGGGCAACGTCATCACCAATGCTGCCAGACAAAAAATCCGGACAGTCCGGGCCGCGACTGCAATTAGCGGTTCAAAACGTTTCATAACCATTGCCTATCGCTTAACGTTATTGGCGACCTGCAGCATTTCGTCAGCAGCCTGAATGGCTTTGCTGTTGATTTCGTATGCCCGCTGGGCCTTGATCATATTGACCATCTCCTCGACCACATTGACATTGGACATCTCCAGAAATCCCTGGGAGATGTTGCCCAACCCGTCCTCGCCAGGTGTGCCGGTAAGAGCGTCCCCGGAGGCATCCGAAGTGGTATACAGATTTCTGCCCATGCTGACCAACCCGGCCGGGTTGACGAAACGCGCCAGTTCGATGTTGCCAATTTCAGTGGGACTCGATTCCCCGGCCTGCAGCACGGATACCGTTCCATCCATCCCCACGGCAATGGATACGGCGTCGGTGGGAACCGTCAACTCCGGTTCCAGAGCAAAACCGTCGGCGTTGACCACCCGCCCATCGCTGTCAAGCTTGAAAGCGCCGTCACGCGTGTAAGCGATTTCCCCGTCCGGCTGCATGATCTGGAAAAAACCGTCGCCTTCAATTGCAAAATCGAGTTCATTTTTGGTGTTCTGCATATCTCCCTGGTTGAATAGCTTCAACACCGCCGAGGGACGCGTGCCGTGACCCAACTGAATGCCCACCGGAACCTGGGTGTCCTGGCTGGAATCTGTCCCCGCCGGACGAAAGGTTTCATAAAGCAGGTCCTGGAACTCGGCCCGGCTTTTCTTAAATCCTGAAGTGTTCACGTTGGCCAGGTTGTTGGAAATGACATCCAGATTCAACGCCTGGGCTTTCATGCCGGTGGCTGCATTCCATAAACTGCGTATCATAGTATCTCCTGACGGTTTTTGGTTCCTTAAGTCGTTTATAAAACTTCCGCAACGCTTGATCAGGCCGTTCGACCGACATCGTTGATGGCTTTGGCATTGGCCTCATCCACGGAACGAATCACTTTCTGGTAGGATTCATAGCCGCGCAGCACTTCAATCATTTCGGTCATCATCTTAATGGCGTCCACATTGGACATCTCCAGAAACCCCTGGCTGACAGTGATCTTATCCGCCGGTGTTTCGGCCACGCTGGAATCTTCGGGCTCAAACAGGGTATCCCCCACTTTCTTCAAACGGTAGGGTTGGGGGAAATCCGCCAGTCTAAGGCTGCCGACCGTCTGGCCGTCAACATTGACATTGCCTTCGTAGTCGACTGCTAACTGCTTGTATTTATGAGGATCTTCTTTGCTCTGGACAATAATCTCCCCGCTTTTTCCCAGCACCGGATACCCTCTGTCGGTTACCAGCACCCCTTCGCTGTTAAGCGTAAAATTGCCATTGCGGGTATAGCGTACACCGTCAGGCGTTTTAATGCAGAAAAACCCGTCACCCACCAGCGCAAGGTCGAAATCACTGCCGGTATGCTTCAACCCGCCGTTTGAAAAATCCGTGTACATGTTAAACTGCATCCAAAAGTCCTGCGCCTGGGTATTGCCCATTTCCCAGGGATTCATAAAAGTCTGGCCGCTGGGATCGGAAGGGTCCTGGATACGGAAATAGCCCTGATCCATTTTAAATCCCGTGGTATTGGCATTGGCCAGATTGTTGGAGATAATCTGCAATCGTTTCTCGTAAGCCAGTCCGCCGGAAGCGGCCATGTAAATAGCTCCACTCATAAAATTGCCTTTGTATTTCTGAAGTTGATGCTCAGTAACCGTGGGCCATCGCCGGTTTGCATTCATGATGCTGCAAGAGACATACCAAGATAGTCATTTAATAGCGAACATTCCGATAGGCCGCCGGGCAGGCAAGGGACGCGGACGTCCATGGAAACATTGCCTGCCTTTTCAAGCGAATGCTGCTAATCGGACCGGAAATTATTGCCGGGTGGGCAGCATTTACCCAAAGGGTCAGGCACTTTTCTTCGTGAGGTTTAAAATCAACTCGACTTCCCCCACAGGAATTTTCATCTGCTGGGCTATCTGCCCGGTATCTTTACCCGAAGCGGCCAGTTTTTTGACCTCGGCCTTGAGTTGATCATCCGGCAGGCAGTCTTGCATGCCGGCCACCGCTAGCGCAACGGCAACATCGACCTGGGCGGTGACTGCTGCACCATCCGGTTGTTTATCACCGAGCAGCTGCAATAGTCCGACAAGAT
>JAOZPY010000074.1 GCA_029932495.1 Desulfobacterales bacterium | reverse complement strand
ATGGCCGCCCGCCGCAGTCTCAAGGACGCGCCCAACAACATCGGGCTGTATCCCGAATTTGCCTGGGCCTGGCCGGTCAACCGGCGTATTATTTATAACCGCGCCTCGGTGGATCTCAAGGGACAGCCCTGGGACAAGAAAGACTGGGTGATCAAGTTCGAGGGCAAAGTTGAAAACGGCAAATACGTTTCCAAGAAATGGGTCGGCGACGTACCCGACGGGGGATGGTATCCCATTGAAAACCCTGACGGAACCATGCGCAAAGACACCAAGTATGCCTTTATCATGCGCAAACACGGCTTCGGCCAGATTTTCGGGCCGGGCCGCGCCGATGGCCCCTTCCCCGAGCATTACGAACCACTGGAATGCCCGGTGGAAAAAAACTTTATGAACAAACAGCGCATGAACCCCACCGCCCCGGTTTATAAGGGCAAAGAAGATCAGTGGGCCACCTGCGACCCGCGTTATCCTTATGTGGGCACCACCTACCGTGTCACAGAACACTGGCAAACCGGGCTCATGACACGCAACCAGCCGTACCTGCTGGAGATGCAACCCCAGATGTTTGTGGAGATAAGCGAAGAGCTGGCGCGGCTCAAGGGCATTAAAAACGGCGAGCGTGTCAAAGCGGTATCGGCCCGGGGTTCGGTGAACTGCACGGCCATCGTCACCCCCCGTTTCAAGCCCTTTAAGCTGGGTAACACCGTGATTCACGAGGTTGGATTCCCATGGCATTTCGGATGGACAAAACCGGCCAACGGCAAGGAGGACAGCGCCAACCTGCTGACCCCCAGCACCGGAGATCCAAACACCCGGATTCCTGAAAGCAAGGCCTTTATGGTCAATATTGTAAAACTGTAAGAAGGAGGTGATCCCCAGATGAGTAAATCCTTTTTTATCGATACGACACTGTGTACGGCCTGCAGGGCGTGTCAGGTGGCCTGCAAGGAATGGCATGATCTGCCGGCCGACAAGACGGTTAACAGCGGTTCCTACCAGAACCCGCCCGATCTCTCCTTCGATACTTACAAACTGGTGCGCATGAAAGATGTAATTATCGACGGCAAAGTCAGATGGTTGTTCTTCCCGGATCAATGCCGCCACTGCATAGAGCCACCGTGCCTGGAAACGGCCGGTGATCCAAGGGCCATTTATAAAGATCCGCAGACCGGTGCGGTCATTTATACGGCCCGCACCCGGGAACTGGATGCCGATGAAATCATCGAATCTTGTCCGTATAACATCCCGCGCAAGGGACCGGACGGGATTCTGGCCAAATGTGATATGTGCATCGACCGGGTTCAAAATGGGCTGCTACCGGCCTGTGTCAAGACCTGCCCCACCGGAGCCATGAACTTCGGGGAGCGCGAGGAAATGTTGTCCCTGGCCCAAGAGCACCTGGCCACGGCCAAAAAGAAATTTCCCAAGGCATCACTGCTGGATCCCGATGATGTCAGCGTCATTTACCTGGTGGATTTTGACCCTGAACTGTATTATGAACACGCGGTGGCCTCTGCCCGCAGTTACGGCATCACCCGCCAGGCGGCGCTGAAAAAAATGCTCCGGCCTTTTAGCGGCATTGTGTCCAGCCTGGGATAACACCGGCGTCTGGATCCATCACATCCGCAAAAGGGGAGTCGGCATTCATCCGACTCCCCTTTTTTATCTTTTAAAGATGTGATAAATAAAAATTCAAGTTGTGAACCTGATTATTGAGCTTATATGGCCAATGGAAACGAATTGAAACTTATTGAAGGTGTGAATTGAGCATGTATTTTGTGCCAATCAGGTGCAACGCTTAAGCAAGAAGCTGCCGAACGGTGGGAAACGGGGTGAAACGCGCCACTAGAGATGCACCCGCGGCAAAGGAGATCCAATGAAATTAAATCAAACCCTCACATCCGAGCAGGTCAAAAAGACGGTTGCAGCCGTAAAAAAAGCCAGGCCGGTTTATGTGGATATCCTTGATTTTTACGGCCGTATTTTTGATGCTCAGCATGAAAGCCGGGACCGCACCCGGATTCAACCCGTTCAAATCTCTGAGGAGATGCTGGCCATCAAGGCGCGGGAAAAATTCCCGCTCATTGAAATCAAAGAATTTGCCTTTGATGAAACCGAAGCCGACCGCCTGTTTGTCAGGATCTGCCAGCTTGCAAGGGGTGCCAATCCGCAAATGGCGGCAACGGCTGAGACCCTGTTAAAGACTGTGAATACAAAATTAAAGTCGAAGGCACTTTTCAGGGCGCTTCTGGACGGCAACGAGGCCTTATTTGAAAATATCGCCGACGAATTTCAAATCGACAAACAGGTGCTTGGTTTTATCACTTACAACAGTTTGAGACCTTCGCTTACATTGGCTGCCGGGCAGCTTTCATTGTATCTAAAAAAGGATGCGCCGTGGCAGAAGGGTTATTGCCCCATTTGCGGCAGTGCGCCGATTCTTTCGATATTTGCCACTGCGGGCAGTCGATCGCTGATCTGCAGTTTCTGCTGGCATGAATGGCCGACGCAACGGGTCTTTTGCCCGTTTTGCGAAAACCGGGACGGCAAAACCCTGCAATATTTTTTCAATGACGAAGAGAAGGAGTTGCGGGTCGATGTCTGTGAAAAATGCAAAAAATACATAAAAACCATTGACACGCGCAAAACAGAGCGCATGATCTATCCACCGCTGGAGCAAATCGCATCCCTGCACCTGGATTACAAGGCCGCCGAGATGGGCTATGCGAGCGGTGTGCGGTTGTTGTTGCAAATATAGCCGGCAGGTGAATAAGGTGTAATTTGGCTGGCGCCTGCCATTTTACTCCAAACCGGTATGAAATTATTCCTTGCTGCTGCGTGTCCTTTATTTGGGACACGGTATAGGCAGTTGCTAAACTCAATCAGGCCCGTGCCGTTCATCCCAAATAAGGGACACTGCGAAAATACGAAACTGTCAAGTATCATACCGGTTTTCCGCAAAACACCATGCATCGTCCAAATCATGCCGGTTTTTACGGGTTTCGTTGCGTATGGTATTTGTTTTATGAAAAAATTGGCTGCAAAACCCGGGTTGTTGAGGATTATTCTGATTTTAGCTTTCGCGCTGGGCCTGGGATCCCGGCTTACGGCGGCGGCCGAGGGTTTGAGTGCGGCTGATGATGAGCAAGTGGTGACGGTCAGCACCGCCTGGTCGATGGACCGGGCACGCCCCGGCGATGCACTGACACTGGCGGTGGTGGCCGACATCAAAAAGGGATTTCATATCAATGCCAACGCACGCCAGATCAAAGCATCTGAAGATTTCAAGCCCTATGCCACCCGGCTGACGGTTGTCACTGCTGACGACGGAATTACCATCGGAGCGGCACGTTATCCAAAGGCCGTTGGCGTCAAAGTTGCTTATGCCGCCGGGGATTTGATGTCCTTTGAGGGACGGACGGTTTTTTACTTGCCGGTCAAACTAGAAAAAACACTGTCACCGGGAATGTACAAACTGAAACTGGAGCTGGCCTACCAGGCCTGTGCAGACAACTATTGCCTGTTTCCCGTAAAAGTCTTCATCCCGGCATCCATCGAAGTGGCCGCTGTCGGATCGACGGTCAACAAAATCAATTCTTCCCTGTTTTCCGGCTACCAGCAGCAACCGGCGGCGGCCGGCCCGGCAAGGGTCAACTTCGGTATGTTCGGCTGGAGTTTTTCCATTGATGCCACCTCCGGATGGGGGGTGATTCTGCTGCTGACGACAGCCGCCTTTGGCGGCCTGCTGCTAAATCTGACACCCTGCGTGCTGCCGCTGATTCCCATTAAAATCATCAGCCTGTCACACGCCGCCGGCAACCGTAAAAAATGCTTCATCCTCGGTCTTGCCATGTCCGCCGGAGTGCTGGTATTCTGGATGCTTCTAGGGACTCTGATTGCCCTGGTCAGCGGTTTTACGGCCACCAGTCAGTTATTTCACTATCCGGCTTTCACCCTGGCGGTGGGCGTCATCATCGCCGTCATGGCCTTTGGCATGTTCGGTCTTTTTTCCATGCGGCTGCCAGCGTTCATCTACTTGATCAACCCTGAACAAGACACCCGCCGGGGCTCTTTTGTGCTGGGGGTTCTGGCGGCGGTTTTATCGACTCCCTGCACCGCGCCGTTTATGGGGGCTGCTGCAGCCTGGGCGGCTACCCAACGACCGGTCACCACCCTGGCCACTTTTTCGGCCATCGGCATCGGCATGGCCTTGCCTTACCTGATCCTGGCGGCCCGACCGGCACTGGTGGAAAAAATGCCTAAAACCGGTCCCGCCAGCGAGCTGGTCAAACAGGTCATGGGATTGTTCATGCTCGCCGCGGCAGCCTATTTTATCGGGGTGGGGCTGGCGACCCTTTTTGCTTCCCCCCCGGCTGCTCCCAGCAAATTGTACTGGTGGCCGGTAATGGGGTTTTGCATCGCTGCCGGTGGTTGGCTGGCTTTGCGGGCACTGCAAATCGCGCCCGCCAAAAAACCGGGTGCCCTTTTTGCCGGCATTGGCATTTTGATGGTGGCCCTGTCCGCCTGGGGAGCTGTTCAGCTGTCCAGACAGGGACCGATTGCCTGGGTCGCCTATACCCCGCAACGCTTCAAAGCCGAGATAAGCCGCCAGCAGGTCGTCGTCATGGTTTTTACCGCAGAATGGTGTTTGAACTGCAAGGCCCTGGAGCAGGGAGTATTAAACACTCCCAAAATAGCCGATCTTTTGCATCGCAGGGGCATCACAGCGATGAAAGTGGACATCACCGGCCACAACCCTGCGGGAAAGGCCAAGCTCAACGAACTCGGTTACTTGACCATCCCGCTGCTGGTTGTCTTTGCGCCCGATGGCAAACCGGTGCTGAAAAGCGATTTTTACACCGCTGACCAAGTTTACGGGGCTGTCATGCAGGCCTTGAAAAGCGCAGATTCCTCCGGCTGACCTTTTCGCTTTCCGCATTGCCAGTTCCACCACTGGTACGCTTTGCGCTAGGCGCTGATTTTCAGCATTTCGTTATTGCTTATGTTCATACAGATGGACATCCTGCTGGGGAAACGGAATGCTGATGCCCTGGGCATCAAACTGCTTTTTCACCTTTTCCATGGTGTCAAAATAAAATCCCCAGTAATCATCCGCGGAGGTCCAGGCCCGCAAGGTAAGGTTCACACTGCTATCGGCCAACTCGGAAACAAGGACCACCGGCTGCGGGTCTTTCAACAGGCGCTCATCGGCGCCGATGACCTCTTCAATTGTCTGGCGGGCCTGGTCGATATCATCCCCATAGCTGATGCCGAAAACGATATCCACCCGGCGGGTGCCCTTCATGGTGTAATTGATGATGTTATCACCGGTCAATTTGGCATTGGGGATGATCACGGTTTTGTTATCCGGAGTTTTAAGCTGAGTGGTAAAAATTTGAATTTCTTCCACGGTGCCGGCCACCCCTGCGCCTTCAATGAAATCGCCGACCTTGATAGGCTTGAAGATGATCATCAGAACCCCGGCGGCAAAATTTCCCAGCGATCCTTGCAGCGCCAAACCAATGGCCAAACCGGCGGCACCCAAGATGGCGATAAAAGAGGTGGTTTGAATCCCCAGCTGATTCAAAGCGGCAATAATCACAAAGGCCAGCAGGACGATATAGCACAGGCTGCCCACAAATTTTACGAGAGTGCCATCGGTTTTGGCCCGGATCATCATCTTCTTGATGAAGTTGGTAACGGCCTTGGCCACCCAGCGTCCCACGACGAAAATAACAATGGCGGCCACGACTTTAAGTCCGTAAACCGTCAATAATTCATATACCTTGGCTGATAAGGCGGATAAATCCATTGGCTTTTCTCCTTTACTCTATAAGGCAAGAAGTGTTTTTATTAATAGTCCAATAAATATATTGAAAGGCGCGGGCGCCATTGAATGCGTTGCGAAAAATTTTCGATTACCGAAAAAAATAATTCCGAATTTGAAAAAAGCAAGAAAATATTGATATCCACAGCTTTCTGCTGGCAGTCGGAGCCGCTGCCCTGTTGCTATTCATTTACCGGATCATAAAAAAATAGTTGGATCTTTTTTTCAAGGAAATTTTCGGAGCGCCGGCCGTATATACGTGTCACCACCCGCCCCTGCCGGATAAAAAAGAGCACGGGAATCGCAGTCAGCTGAAACTTGGCCACTGCTTTTTCGCCATACCAGTATAGCGGAAAATTAATTTTCATCCCGTTTAGGATCGGCTGCATCGCTGCGGGTCCCCCCAGGTCAATGCTGATTCCGATCAAGCGCAGCCCCCCGGGTGCATGTTTTTTATACAAATTGTTTAAAGTGGGCAGTTCATCCACCCAGGGCCCGCACCAAGCCGCCATGAAACTGACCAGCAGCCGGCGGGCCACTGCAAAAAAATATCTTTTAATGCGTGCAAAACTCTGGTAATGTGCCGCATGTTGCGGGCAGGCGAAAAATAACTCCGGCTGCCCGCAAGATAATATCCAGTGAAGAGGGGTGCTTGATGAAGCGGTTTAAAAACGGAGCGGCGGTTTTCGTGGTACTCATTGTGTTTTTTTCGATAGCAGCCTATGCCTCCAGTGAAAAAACCACAGGCCCGCCGGCTTTCCGCCTGGCATCAGCCGATCAGACGGTCAAAAGCAGCCCGGCCCAGTCAGTTGATGAGAAACCCGGCGGCAGCCATGCCGCAGGGCATCCGGATCTGGGCGCAGTGCTTCCGCTTTGGAGTTGTATCCCCTTTGCCTGCATGCTGCTGTCCATCGCGCTGTGGCCCCTGTTGATGCCCGATTTCTGGCACCATCATTTCGGCAAAATTTCCGCCTTCTGGGCGGCCGCTCTGGCCATTCCCTTTTTGATCGCTTACCGGGGCAACGCCCTGCACGAAATCCTGCACATCATCCTGGCCGACTACGTGCCGTTTATCATTTTGCTGTGGTCCCTGTATACCGTTTCCGGCGGCATTCTGTTGCGCGGCACCCTGCGCGGGACCCCCCTGGTCAATGTCCTCATGCTGGTTGTCGGCACCCTGCTGGCCTCCTGGATGGGCACCACTGGAGCGGCCATGCTGATGATCCGCCCTTTTTTGCGGGCCAATAATTACCGCAAAAACCGGACCTTCATGGTGGTATTTTTTATTTTCCTGGTTGCCAACGTGGGCGGTTCGCTGACCCCCCTGGGGGATCCCCCGCTTTTTCTGGGTTTTTTGCATGGTGTATCCTTTTTCTGGACTCTCAAGCTGATCCCCGAGATGCTGACAGTGATCATCCTGTTGCTGGTAATCTACTTTTTTCTCGACACCTACTATTATCGTAAAGAGGCGGCAACCGCGCCAAAGGATGAAAGTGGCAAGCCGCTGAAGCTGGAAGGCTACCACAACTTTATTTTTCTGGCCGGCATCGTCGGTGCGGTGCTGGTAAGCGGCGTGGTGGATTGGGGCACGATTAATGTTTTCGGCATTCACCGGTCGGTGCAGGACTGGGCGCGCGACGGCCTGTTGATTGCCATGGGGATCCTGTCGCTGATAACCACCTCTGTGAAAGTCCGTGAAGACAACGAATTCAGCTGGTTTCCCATCATCGAGGTGGCCTACCTGTTTATCGGAATTTTTATTACCATGATCCCCTGCCTGCTGATTTTAAAAGCCGGCGCCCACGGTGCATTGGCGTTTTTAATCAACGCCGTCACCCGGCCGGCACATTATTTTTGGGTGGCCGGCACACTGTCCAGTTTCCTGGACAACGCGCCGACCTACCTGACCTTTTTCAACACGGCCCTGGGAAGTTTTTATTCGGAACTGACGGAAGCCCAGGCGGTGCCGCTGCTGATGAACAACAACGCCATCTATCTCAAGGCGATTTCCACCGGAGCAGTGTTTTTCGGTGCCTGCAGTTATATCGGCAATGCACCAAATTTTATGGTGCGTTCGATCGCTGAAGAAGCCGGCACCCCGATGCCGAGCTTTTTTGGCTACATTCTGAAATATACCCTGGTATTTCTGATCCCGTGTTTCGTGGTCGTAACTTTTATTTTCTTTTAGACGTCAGAAACGGACCGCCGGCGGGTACCCGGCATAACCGGCGGGCTATATCAAAGCAAAAAAATGATCAAAGACCTGTTTCAATCCAATATCGCCATTGTGGGCGGCGGCCAATTTTGCAAAACATTGCTGGAACTGCTGACCAGCGATATCTTTTCCCGCCGGCACCCGACGATTATCGGGGTGGCCGACATTGATGATCGGGCTCCGGGATTACAGTATGCAAAAAAGCTGGGGATCTTCACCACCAATGATTACCGCGACCTGTACCGCCTGGAAAACCTGCAGGTTCTCATTGAGTTGACCAAAGATGTGGAGCTGGGAAACACGATCAACGAGACAAAACCGGCCGGGGTTCAGTTTTTCAACCACATCGAGTCGAGGGCCCTGTGGAATTTTTTCCAGCTGGAACGTGAAAAAAGAAAAGCGCTCAATGAACTGCAGCAGCACCGCAAGGTGGATACGGAAATACTCGACTTGTTCGAACAATTCGCCGATCATCTGGCGCAAGTCGTAACCACCAGTTGCTACCGCTACATTGAAATCGAGAAAGAACTGGTGGCAAGCGAAAGAGCGACCACCCAGATCATCCAGGGCAGCACGATTCCCACTTTTGTGATCAACAAGGACCATATCACCACCCACTGGAACAAGGCCTGTGAAAAACTCACGGGATATGCAGCTGCTTCCATCTGCGGAACCAACAAGCAATGGACGCCGTTTCGAGACACGGAACGGCCCACCATGGCGGATTTGATCCTTGACGGGGTGGGGGAAAAGGAGGTCTGGAAATACTATGGCACCCGATGGCGTAAATCCGCTCTGATAGAAGGCGCCTACGAGGCCGAAGAATATTTTCCGCACCTGGGTGAAAATGGCAAGTGGCTCTGGTTTACAGCCGCTCCCATCAAAGCACCGGACGGCACCACCGCCGGGGCAATTGAAACCCTGTGGGATAAAACTGAAGATAAAAAGGCCGAAGAAGAACGGGAACGCTATACCCGGGAACTGGCCACCCTGTGCTCGATTTATGCCGCCTTGAATGTCCCCCTGGAGCTCGAAGACCGGTTAGACGCCGCCAACGAAGCCATCAGCAATTTTTTGTCCGCCGAGGTCATCTGCATCTACCTGCTGGATTCCGACGGAAATTTCAGACTGAAATACACCTATGGCTCACCGGAAAGCACGTGTGAAGAAAAGCTGATGGCAGACAAAAATACGATCATCCAGCAGGTAGCGCAAAAAGGTCAGCTGTCCATATTCGAAAACATTGCTGCCAGCAATCACGGCGAAATCGAAATTCTGGCCCGGGAAGGGTTGAAATCCATCGCCTACATTCCCATCCGCACCAAGGAGAACAATGTCTTCGGGGTCATTCGTATCGGCACCAAAACCGCCAAATACTTTGCCCCCGAGGAAAAAAACGTCCTGGAATTAATCGGCAACCGGATTGGCGCGGCCATTGAAAATTCCATGCTGCAGCAGGAGCTGAAAAAATCAGAAGAAAAATACCGGTCGCTGTTTGAAAATGACCCTAACCCCACATTTATACTGGACAGCCGCAACTTTGCAATCCGGGATACCAATCAAAGGGCCCAGGACAGTTATGGATACACCCGTGATGAACTGCTGGGCATCTCGTTTCTCCAGCTGGGAGAAGACAATGATGAGGAGCTGGCCCAGGGCCTGAAAAACCTGTCACCCGGCCATTCGGTTCTTTTTACCAAAAAGCGGCATTTCCGCAAGGGCGGAAAGCCTTTTTACGTCAACATCAACATGAGCTTTGCCAAATACGGCGACCGGGATGTGATCATTGCTT
>JAOZPY010000581.1 GCA_029932495.1 Desulfobacterales bacterium | reverse complement strand
TGACGGCGGATGTCGGGGCGTACCTGAAAGGCTTTACCCCGCTGGCCAAAATTTATGACGGGATCGAGTCCATCCCTAAACCGGATGTCCTGGTTTACAATACCAACCAGTGCCGCGACGTCAAGGACTGGTTTGAATGGTATGCCCGCCGCTGGGATGTCCCCTGCCTGGGGATTGAAAGCTATGTCAACGTCGGCGAGGTTACGGAAACCCATGTGCTGGGGATTGCTGGCCAGTTCAGGAAGTTGGCGGATGATCTGACCGCGATTACCGGCAACAAGCTGGATATGGACAAGCTGGCGGAAACCGTCTGGTTGTCGCGCAAATGTTCCGATCTTTGGAAGGATGTTCTGGAGATGGCTGCCCATAAGCCCAGTCCCCTGACCTTTTTTGATGGCACCATCCACATGGGGCCGGCGGTGGTCATGCGCGGCACCCAGGTGGCGGTTGACTACTATGAAACCCTGCTGGAAGAGCTGCGCGGCTGGGTGGCCGAGGGTGTGGCAGCGGTGCCGGGCGAGAAATTCCGGATTTATTGGGAGGGCATGCCTATCTGGGGCAAACTGCGAGAAAATGCCGAGTTGTTTCTGCGGTTGAAAACAGCGGTGGTGGCTTCGACCTATTGCAACAGCTGGATTTTTACCGCCCTGGACGGCAATGATCCCTGGAATTCCATGGCTCGGGCTTATACGGAGCTGTTCATCGTCCGTGATGACGACTACAAAGAAGAATATTTTGTCAAGATGAAGGAAATCTTTGATTATGACGGCGTGATTTTCCATGACGCCAAAACCTGTCCCAACAATTCCAATTGCCGCTATGGCCTGCCTCAGCGGCTGCAGGAAAAGGCCGGGGTTCCTTTCGTAACCATTGACGGCGATCTCAATGACCTGCGCTGTTATTCCGAGGAGCAGGCGATTACCAAGATCGAAGCCTTTATTGAACAGTTGGGAGAACGCCAATAATGACCCCGGAGCTTTTTGCCGGGGTGGATGTGGGTTCGACAACCACCAAGGCGGCCATAGTTGACGCCTCCGGAACGCTGCTGGCCGACGCGGTGGGTAAGAGCGGCTTCGATTTTGCCGGAGCGGCCGAGGAAGTGTTTGCACAGGCGCTGGAAGCCGCTGGTGTTGACCGACAGCAGGTAAAAAAGGTTGTTTCCACCGGTTATGGCCGGCGCAACGTTGCTTTTGCCGACGAGATGCGAACCGAGATTTTCTGCCATGCGGCCGGGGCGTACCACTATTTCCCCGAGACTCTGACCATCATCGATATCGGTGGCCAGGACAATAAAATAATTCGGGTCAATGCGGCTGGCGAGCGGGAAACTTTTGCCATGAACCGCAAATGCGCTGCCGGGACCGGGGCGTTTATCGAAGAAATTGCCTACCGTCTGGGACTGGAGTTGAGCAGCCTCAACGGCATGGCGGAAAAGAGCGAACAGGAAGTCAGCATCGGCTCTTTCTGCACCGTTTTCAGCTGCACGGAAATCCTTGGCCTGCTGCGCCGGGGGGCGAAACCCGAAGATATCATCAAGGGCGTGTTCCGTTCGGTGGTCAAAAGGGTGGTGGAAATGGGTGCTATTGTCGGGAAAGTGGTGTTGACCGGCGGCGTGGTGGCCCACAATCCGATCATTGCCAGCATGGTGGCTGAGATGACTGAAAGCGAAGTGGTTATTGCTCCGCATCCACAGACCATCGGTGCCTACGGAGCAGCTTTGACCGCCAGGAATTTGTAAGATTAAAAATAAAAAAAACAGGAAATAAGGGGAGAATTGCATATGTTGGACGCATTGTTCAGACCTCAATCGGTGGCCGTCATCGGCGCTTCCAACCGGGAGTTGACCATTGGCTACCGCATTGTTCAAAACCTGGTGGACAGCGGCTATAAGGGCCCGATTTTTACCGTTAATCCCAAAGCTCCTTTTGTCAAGAATTTTGTTGCCTACAAGGATATTAGGGATATACCCCTTGATGTCGACCTGGCACACATCATCGTCAAGAATACCCGGGTGCCAGCTGAAATTGAAAAGTGCGGAGAAAAAGGGGTCAAGGTGGTGATCGTTAATACCGCCGGTTTCCGCGAAATCGGGGCCGAGGGCATCGAGCTTGAAAAGGAAATGCTGGCGATTGCCAAAAAATACGGGATCAGGGTTTTCGGACCCAATTGCCAGGGAGTGATGAACTCGGATCCGGAAGTGCGAGCTTATTGCAATTTCACCTTTACCAAAATGGTTCCCGGAACCATCTCGGTGATGGCCCAGTCCGGCGGCGTTGGCGAAGTGATCAACAACCGCTTGTATGAAATGGGCCTGGGATTCCGCATGTATGCCTCCTACGGCAACCAGTCGGATATCAATGCCACTGAAATCCTGGAATACTGGGGCAATGATCCGGGTACCAAGGTTATTCTTCTCCATATTGAAACCCTGTCGGATGCCGCCGGCTTTGCCAAGGTCGCGGCTGAAATTACCAGGAATAAACCGATCCTGGCCATGAAAACCGGGAGGACCAAGCTGGGGGCCAAGGCCGTATCG
>JAOZPY010000073.1:8139-9847 GCA_029932495.1 Desulfobacterales bacterium | reverse complement strand
TAATGTTGAGTGATACCCCGTCCACCGCTTTTACGATGCCGTCTTTGATTCGATAATGGGTTTTCAGATTCTTGACTTTCAGCAGCATCGGCACCTTTCTTACCGCTTCTTGAGACGCGGATTGGCCACCTCTTCATAGGCCCGACTGACAAATACAAGGGCGCTGACTAGCAGTACGATACATATCGCTGGCGGTGCAAACCACCACCAGGCCGTTCTGATTTTGCCTGAAATCCACAGGTTGTAAAGCATTCCCCCCCAGCTGAGATTGTCGGGGTCGCCAAAACCCAGAAAACTGGCACCGGCCTCCGCCAGAACAGACCAGGCAATATTGAAGGCGGTGTAAAGCAGCAGCAGCGGCATGATGTTGGGCACGATATGGCCGTAAATAATTCTGAAATTGCTGCATCCCCTGGCCTTGCCGGCCAAAATAAATTGACGTTGCTTGATTGCTATCGTTTGGGCACGAATCACGCGGGCGGAAGTGCGCCAGATAATGCAGCAGATGGCAATGATTACAAACCACAGACTCCGGCCGAACAACGAAATGAGAACAATTAAAAATGGCAAAAAAGGCATCCCGTAAATAATGTCAGTAAGGCGCATTAAGATTTCGTCCACCTTACCGCCATAATAGCCTGATAGCAGTCCGAGGTTGGCACCGATCACAATCGAGATCAGTCCTGAAACCAGACCGATCAGCACGGTTGTCCGGGTGGCATAGAGCATCTGGCTTAAGATGTCCCGCCCCATGGCAGTTGTCCCCATCGGGAACTCAGGGCAGGGCGTGCGCATGATGGCCAGCTTGCCGCTGGCATCGCGGATCGTATCCCATGGCAGATGAGGAGCAATGAGCGGGGCCAGCAATCCGACCAGACAAAAAAACAGGATGATCGCCGTGCCAAAAATGCCGAATTTGTGACTTGTGACAATCCGGAATTGAGTGATAAACAACTCTTTGATTCGTATCAGTTTCATGCGGGTGGTCTCTGCTGACGTCGCTAGGCGATCATTGCCTTTAAATCCTCCGGTGCCATGCCTTCAATCCCTAAATCTTTCATGGTCAGGCCCCGGGTGAAATAATTTTGCTCCAGCATGGTCGAGGCGATCCGGATAACCGCATCAATATTTGGTGTGGGGATGCCCCACATACGACCGATCGCCGACCAGGGCGCCAATCCAAAAGGCAGATCCTCGTTAATGTAGCGTGTATTGACCATTGCTGGTGCGGGAAAGACCGGGTTTCCGTGGATCGGGCTTTGTCTGAGGGTTTCGGAAATACTGTCTTTTGCCAACGAATAGCTTTTATATAAATTTTCAAAGCCATCTTTAAAAGCAATCCCATTTTCGCTCACTGGCGTCAGCAGATTCATACGCTCCGCATCCATGGCCAGCATGACCCTGGTCACCGACTCGGTTGCACCGTCGGCATAAAGATTCCAGCCCTTGCCGCCGGTAGATTCGATCCGGCCGGCGTTGAACAACACCATCGGGGGGTGAACAATGGGGTTGAGGTTGTTGACGCTGGTCAGCCAGACATTGTCTGCCGGTGCAAACATGGGAAACACGGGACGGGTCTTATCCAAAAATTCCTGATTGCGCCGGGCGGGAAGTGCCGCAATATAAAGGCTGCTTTTAATGCCGATACAATTTACCACGCCAGGCTCGGTGGCCCGGGTCGCATAGGGCAGGGACATGCTTTCCACCG
>JAOZPY010000073.1:0-8129 GCA_029932495.1 Desulfobacterales bacterium | reverse complement strand
CACCGGTGTCACCCGGGTCGTAATGCCGGCATCAGTCATCCATTTATGGAAGCGCAATGCACCGAAGTTGGAGGTGAACAGAATAAACTGGCCATCTTCGAAATAAGGCGCAAGTTGCCTGCTGAAAGGCTCATGGGCATAGGCGGAGCCGCCGATAATAATAATGTCAACCCCTTTGATGGCCTTTCGGATGTCAGTGGTGATCATGTTTAAGCGGGCAAACCCATTACCAGCCTCGCCCGATATTTTAATGCCGCCGCGGCTTTCAATCGCCCGAAGATTTTTTTCAAACCGGGGCACTTCCGCCAGATTGACGCAATAGCCTTTAAGCGCAATGTCAGCGGCAAACGTCTGACCCGAATTTCCAGTGCCCAGTACAGCAAACTTAAGGTCCGCTGAAGTCATATAAATCCTCCATATTTGTATATCGCCGTCATTTTGAAGATAAAGCTCATTTTTTTATCTTAACCTGGTCGATCGTGTATTTTGCCAGTTTATCCTCTTTCAGACTGACGCCGAGGCCCGGTGCCGAGGAGACCTTCACGATTCCATCTGTGATATTGCGATCAAAGTCGGTTATGTCATCCGCCATCCGGGTTACCGATCCGTATGCATGACCGCAGGCCATCAGATTTGTCAGGGTACAGCCCAGATGAAGCGATGCGGCCTGGGTTATGCCGAACTCGAGCATGCTGTTCATCAGACATTTGAGTCCAAAACCGGCTGCCATCTGGGAAATCAATTTTGATTTGTCCAGGCCGCCGTTTTTGGAAATCTTGATACTGAAAACATCAACGATTTCCTGGCGAATGAGGGTTGCTGCATCATGGGCATCCACGATGCTTTCGTCGGCACTCAGCGGACAAGGGAGATGTTCACGGATTCTCTTCATCCCGTTGAGGTTACGGCGTTCAATAGGCTGTTCAAGCAGATCGAGAGGGTAGCCTTTTATGCCTTCAATAAATTCAAGTGCTTCAAAGGGATCCCATCCCTGATTGGCATCGACGACCAGTTTGATGCTTTTGCCGAAATGTTTCCGGATTCCCACAAAGCGCTTTATTTCATCGGCAATGGGCCTTTGACCCATTTTCAGCATGACGGTGGTCACCCCATTGTTGCGCAGTTTTTCGATTGCTGTGATGCTTTGCACGAGATCCAGGCTGCCGATTCCCAGCAGCAGCGGTATCTGTTCATGGCGCAAGCCCCCCAGCAACTGGTAAACGGGCGTATTGATCGCTTTGCCGACAATATCATAAAGGGCCATGTTTATGGCTCCCCTGGCGGTAAGGTTGCCCTGAATTCCGTGATCCATATGCATCTCCAGCCGGGATAGACGCATTGGATCCCGACCGAGCAGAAGCGGTGCAATGATATCCTGAATGACGGTCATGACCGACGATGGGGATTCTTCGGTGAACGGGACCAGCGGGTCCGCTTCCCCGAGTCCCACCAGGCCGTCATCAGTATAAATTCTGACGATGATGGCATGTGCGTTATGAATCGTTCCGTATTTTTTGGACAGGTTGTAAGGTTCGGCGAGGGGAATCGCTATCTGATTTAGTTCCAACGAGCTGATTTCCATTAAAATATTCCTTAACTGCCGGTGGGTTTGCCCAGCTTGATCCGTGGATCCAGGTAGCAATAGGAGATGTCAGCCACAAGGTTTAAAAAGATGACCAGAGCGGCCAGTACAACAAAAGTGGCTTGGGCCACAGGATAATCATGGGAGGATGCGGCTTCCACCATGAGCTGACCCATTCCCGGCCAGGAAAAGACCGATTCGACCAGCACCTGGCCGCCAATCGCAAATCCGACCATGAGAGATGAAACCGTCACCACCGATAGCAGGGCATTGCGGGCCGCGTGTTTGATCATAACCACATGGGGGGCCAGCCCTTTTGCCTTGGCCAGTTCAATAAAATCACTGCCCATGACTTCCAACATGGAGTCGCGCATGATCAACATGGGTGTTGCCAGATAGTAGAGTGCAACCGTTATGGTGGGCAATACAAGATGGTGCAGGAAGTCCGCAGAAAGAAAAATAGCCAGTCCCCCTCCCACCGTAACCCCGGGTGTGTGCATGCCACCGGTGGGAAACAGGTTCAAGCGGTAGCTCAAAACCATCAGCAGTAAAAGGCCGGAAACAAATGGTGGGGCCGATTGAAAAATGAGTGCTACCACCGTGGCGCCGATGTCCAGTGGGCCCTGGCGTCGCCAAGCCATCACCATCCCCAAACCGGTGCCGATTACCAGCACCAGGCACATGCCGGCACCCATCAGAAAAATGGTGTTCCAGAAACGGTAGGTCATAATGTCGAAGACCTTCCGGGAACTGGTAAAGGACCGCCCCCATTGCAGCGTGGCCATATTCTTGAGGTAAAGAGCGTATTGCATCAGGATGGGTCGATCGAGCCCGTAGGCCTGTTTCAATCTTGCCTGGGCGACTTCATCCAGCGCCGGGGATATTACTTGGGCAGTGGGGTCTCCCGGCATGATCCGGAAAATGAAAAAAAGGATGGTTGCCACCCCGAACAGGGTCAGCAGGGTATAGAAAATTCTGCGAATGATATATTCCTGCATGGCGCTATTTCTCTAAATTGCCGGGGGCAGCTGTATCGACCGCCCCCGGAGAGAATGGCTGCTGCCCATTATTTGGGATAGTGCAGTTTGCCTTGTTTGTCCCACCAGTAGCCGGCGTCTTTTAACATTTGTCTGGCTTTGTTGATATCCTCCGGATTCGGTTTGACAGTCGGATTATGCCAGAATTTGTTTGCCGGCGCGATGACGGATCCGCCCGGTTCGCCAAATCCGGATAAAATGGCTTCGATCATCAATTGTCTGGGAATCACATAGTCGATAGCCCGGCGAAATGCCGGATCGTCCAGCGGAGGCCGTCGGGTGTGGTAAGACAGCGTGTAAAAGCCGTGATTGGGGTATCCCTGGGCGACAACATTTTTGACTTTTTTCAAATCCATCAACAGGCTGGGCTTCATGATATAGCGGGTTCGGTCGCATTCGCCTTTTTCAATGGCTGCGGCCATGGCATCGTGGCTGCCGTAAACAACCCGAATAATTCCGTCAACCTTCGGGGCGCTGAAGTGCTCTTTAAAGGCACTGACTTTCAGCTCGCGGCCGCGATCCCAATACTCAAACTTGAAGGGGCCGCTGCCGATGGGCTTTTCATTGGCATAGTTCAGAGGGTCGCTGACGTCGACCTTGTCGGGAATATCTTGCCAGATATGCTTGGGAAGAATGAAGATCGCTCCCAACAGGTTGGGAATGAAAGGTGCATAGGGATCCTTCAGTTTCAGGCGGATCCCGTACTTTCCGACTGTCTCCACTGACTCTAAATGGCGGAGGGAATCGATGAAAAAAGGCGCTTTCCACCGGATATGGTAATCGATTGTAAATTTGACATCATCTGCGGTTACCTCGACGCCGTCGTGGAATTTCATCCCCTTGCGCAGGGTCAGCTCTATGGTAGTGGGATCTACGATTTTATAAGATTTGACCGCCCAGGGCTCGGCTTTGCCATTGGGGGCGATGCGAAACAGACGGTCGTAGATCATTCGAAGTTCCATGAATTCAAGGTGATCCTTGGCGGCCAGGGGGTTCATGTTCTTTAAAGGGGCATTAATGCCGGTACGAACATATCCATCTCCCTGGATTACTTCCATGTTGATGTCCGTCCAGAAGGAACCAATTCCCTCTCCCATCATTGGTACCACGTTTTTGATCCGATCCGAGCGATAGGCATTGGTCATTTGCACATAGGCCAATACACTCATGGACTGGTAATGCTTGATCAGCTCCTGGGCTTTGTAAACGAGTTGTTTTCTCTTACTGACATCCATTTCCTTTTGCTGGGATAGGGCCAAACGGTCGATTTCCGGCACGCTGAGTCCCTCCCAGTTCCAGCCGCCTTTTTTGTACTGGCCGGAAAAGTGTTTCTTGTAAATAAAAATATTGGGGTCGATTCGCAGGGAAGCGCCTGACAGCATGACCAGCCACATGTCATAGTCATGTTCCATGAGCACTTTCTGTATGTTTTGGTTATAGTCGATTGGGTTGGCCTTTACATCCCATCCAATGGACTGGAAGGCTGCAGCGATCACGCGGGCGGCTTCCGGGCGGACCGGGTCCATGGTCGCCGTGGCGGTTAAAATTTTCATCGCATCAACTTTGGCACCGGGTTTTCCCCCTGCCAGGACCGCCGCAGAGCTCATGACAAGCAACAAGCCCAAAAGAACCGCCAGGGTTTGAAAAATGATCTGTCTGTGTTCGTTTTGTTTACGCATCGTTCGCCTCCTTTGCTTCAGTTTTAAATTGATATAGACAGGAGCTGCAGTTGTAAAAATGCTGGTCGAAAAACACTGTTTCTCAATTTTGCACCTATCGCCTTACGCACGTTGGCCGGATGCCAAAAAGGCCAGGATCTGATTAACGCTCATGCCGGACAAACCGAGATTTTCAACGGTTCTACCTGATGCAGTCAAATTTCGTTCAATCAGCAACTCACCCAGCTTCACTATGGCTTCCATCCGGGGGACATCGATTCCCAACATTTTACCCAGACTCACCATCGGAACCAGCCCCATGGGGATATCTTCCAGGAGGTAACGGGTGAAAAGGGTCTTTTGGCCGGTAACTTGCGCATAAGCGCTGTTTTTTTTGACCGTTTCGGACAATGTTTCCGCCTCCACACCATAGGCGATTTTGTACCACTGTAAGAGGGAGGGTATTTTCAGACCAAATGCCCGTGCGACGGCCAGGCGTTCCTTATCCATTTCTTCGACAAAGGCTCCGATGGAGGGGGTGATTCCATCCCAGTAATAGAGCCATTCATTTTGAGACTCGATGAGAGACGTATTCAGCAAGGTGGGGGCCGGGTGCATCATGGCGTTGGGATTTCCCAGGCTGGTTTCCATTACATTGGAGCCGGCATGGATTTGGGGGAAGGCAGTGTTTAAGGAAGTCACAACCCTTTTTGTTTCGGTTGCCGGCAGGGCGGCCACCATCAACTCTTTTTTGACGGCGAAGATTGTCGCAACACCAGGCTGTTGACTGCGGCAGGCATAAAGCAACGAGTTGGATTCCGCAATGGTTACCGCTTTATCAATTTTTAAATCTAGCAGGATCTTGTTGAATTCCAACGCTCCGCCTGTTGCTCCGGGGTGGAGAAAGATAATTTGGCCATCACAAAGATGGGCGGCGCAGTTAACCGCAATTTCCCGATGGGCCACTGCAGGGGCCACAATCATGATAATATTGGCACCATCAATGGCTTCGCCAATATGAGTGGTCGCCAATTGGAGTTTCCCAAAACCGTTAACAGCGCCTTTGACCTCAATGCCTCCGCGTGAACGGATGGATTCAATCGTAGCGCTAGCAATGTCATATATTCGAACGGGAAATCCCAAAAGTGCAAGATGCGCGGCTATCGATTGGCCGCCGTTGCCTCCGCCCAGGACCGCCCAGGTGATTTGTTCTTTTTGCATATGATTATTTTGTTGCGTTGGAAGGGTTCACTTAAAATTGGCGATGCAGCTGCAGCCGTGTTCGTCAATTGGGAAACCTCTGTCCGCGAGTATTTACAAAATGCAAGCAGCCGCAAGAGTTGTGCCAAATTGAGATAATGAATTCCATTCAATTCGAAAAAACAGTTAACTATCTATAATAGCAATGAATTTATATATTGGGCGAGGAAGATGAGACGATCATTTGCTTGGCGTCGTTGTGCCTAAAAATTAGACAGCAAAGGCAGGAAAAGGATTGCAACCCTATGTAATTTATATTTAAATTGTGAATTGTCTAAAATTTTGACATGTAAAAATATTATACAGCCATGCTGCTTGTGGTAAGCTTGTATTTTTTGATCTTATTATACAGGGTTGCCCTGGAGATACCCAGTTTTTTAGCGGATCTGGACATGTTAAATCCCAGTTCTTCCAAAATTTCCAAAATTGCCTGTTTCTCGAGTTCTTCCAGACGTGAGCCGGACGTGTTTTGACTTACACGCATACCGCCGGAAATGGGCGAGATATCCAGCAGGTCGGGTCCGATATATTCGGTGTCCACCAGGTTTACCGCCCGTTCAACAATGTTTTCCAATTCCCTGACATTGCCGGGCCATGGATAGTTGATCAGCCTGCTTTTGGCCTCTGGGGTAAATTTTATTCCCGCCTTTTTCGAGATGACTGCCGAGCGGTCCAAAATACGTTCGGCCAGTGGGATAATATCTTCCTTTCTATCTCTGAGCGGGGGGATTTTAATGGGAAATGCATTGAGACGATAAAAGAGATCTTCCCGAAAATTCTTCTGATCAATTTTCTGCTTTATCCAGGCATTCGTAGCCGCAATAATACGCACATCAACAGAAATTGACTTGTGCTCACCGATTCTGTAAACCTCTCCGGTTTGCAGCACCCGAAGCAGTTTCACCTGCATGTCTACAGGCATGTCGCCGATTTCGTCTAAAAAAACAGTCCCACCATCTGCCAGTTCGAATTTTCCCGGACGCCCCCCCCTGCGTGAACCGGTAAAGGACCCTTCGGCATAGCCAAATAGTTCGCTTTCCAACAGTTCGCGCGGAATTGCTCCGCAATTGATGGCCAGAAAAGGCCGCTCCTTTCTTACACTGTAATTGTGAATTGCCTGCGCGAAAAGTTCTTTGCCGGTACCGGTTTCACCCAGCAGCAGAACACTGGAGTTGCCTCTGGCGGCGATCATGGCCAAACGTTTGAGTTCATGAATGGAGTGGCTCACCCCGACGATATCATCGAAAGTAAAGCGTGCCTGGGTGCCGGCCATGTCATTCAACAATTTTCGAATGCGTTTGATTTCATTAAACATGAGGATGGAGCCTTGAATTTTTCCGGCAGTATCAAATATGGGTTTGGCCGTGCAAAGCAATTGAATAACACGCTCATTGGTATGAATGAAAACTTCCTTATCGATAAATTCAAAATCAGGCTGCATCATGGCGTTAATGCTGAAGTGGTTTCCAAAAACTTTATGTAAGGCAATGCCTTCCAGCGGCGTTTTCCACTGAAGGATTTTCCTACCCTGGTTATTGATTTTATTGATAATGCCATTTTGATCGATGGCCAGAACGCCACTGTCAATGGATTCGATAATGGCTTGCATATAGTTATTCTGAAGCCTAAGATCATTGGACGTTTCTTGAATGCGCAGTTGATTTTCAATGGCCCGGGCGGCCGTGATGACCATGCCGAGCGTGTGCGGGTGGACATTTTTGGCATCCCCCGACATTGAGATGGCCCCGATGAGTTCATTGCTTGTGCCGAATACCGGGCAGCCTGAACACGTATGTCCATAACCGCGCTGGCAGAAATGTTCATCGTCATTGATTTGCACCGGAATTTTTCGTTCCAGGGAAAGGCTAAGAACGCCGGTGCCGACATCCTTTTCTGTCCATCGATAGCCCGGGCAGCAATTGCCGGCCGCCAGTTTTTCCAGAATCAATTTGTCGCCAAGCATATGCAGAATATAGCCTTCACAATCGGTAATACTGAACGCAAAACCGGCTCCGGCAACAAATTGATATAGCTCGCTCATTTGATTGATCGCGATATCCAAAAAATCACGGTTCCGCTCGAGTCTTTCCTGCAGTTGAGCGGGTGTAAGCCTTTGCTGATTGGGATTTCGCCTGTCTTCAGGATTTACACCATATTTACGGCAACGTTCATGGGAGGCAGCAATTTCTTTTTTGAGAATCTGCGGAGTGGGGATTGAATAATGCGGCATTTTTAATATCCTTCGATAGGGTCTGCTGAAACCGTCGGCCGCATGTTTAAATTACAGGTATATTCTGAAGCGCTGCTTTTAACCGCTGATTCAGAAAGACGGTGATCTGGATTGCAAACCTTTTAAATTAGCCTCTCACTATCACTGGTAAGCAATCGGTTCAACCTGAATGGCAGCGATGCGCATTTGGAAAAATATGCAGCCACGCGATGACATTAGCATTCCCCATTATCCATGGGCTACAAGGCGGGATTTGTCAATAAAAAGTTACAAAGCTTTCTCAGCGGCCATGACGGGCCGAGTTGGAATTATACTGCACTGGCCCCTCCGTCCACCAGCAGGGTCTGGCCGGTGATAAAATC
>JAOZPY010000580.1 GCA_029932495.1 Desulfobacterales bacterium | reverse complement strand
CCATGAATATATATGAATGTTGACACAATCTTTTCCAGGGTCTGGCAACTTCCCGGTTCTGGAGCTGTTGACGGTGTTTTATGTTCTTTTAGACCTGTTGTTTATTAGCTTTTTTTTAAAAAAGCCAGTGTTGATCCGCGGCTTGGATGGTCGGTCAATTGCTGGATAAAAATAATTCGTTTGAACTATTTCCCGCGCGCCGCCAACTTGTGGCATGGTTGTTGCTGCTTTGCAGGGTGAGGCGTTCCGGTCAGGTTTCTGTATATGGCTGAAAACAGTGTTTTGCCTTTGCTGTGGTGTTTTGGCAGATAGAGGGCCATGCGTGGATGAAAGACGGGGGCTGGTTCGGAATTTTTTAACTGGTAGCGGGGTATGGATATGGAAAAATGGTATCTGGCAGTACGAATCTTTGGAATAGGTTTTTCAAGTGTTTTCATCATTCTGAGTTTGCTGGTGGTTTCCCTGATGGGGGTCAATGCCCTCCTGCGGCGGATGCCGACAGCCAAGGTGAAAAAATAACGTTAACTCGGGTAATTGTTTGGAACTGGCTGTCGTTCAGCGGCAGTGTGTTTGTGAGGTGAAAGATATGGTGTCGATGTTCAATGCGTTGGTGTTGTCAACCGGTATTTACCACTTGACCCTGGGAAATGTGATCATGTGGCTGGTGGCTTTTGCCCTGATATATCTTGCTATTGAGAAAAAATATGAGCCGTTGCTGTTGCTGCCCATCGGGTTTGGTATCTTCGTGGTGAATTTGCCTTTAACCCACCTGATGGAGGCGCAGCACATTCTTGGCGTTATGTACCACTACGGGTTGGAGTGGGAAATTATCCCGCCGCTGATTTTTCTCGGCCTAGGGGCGATGACGGATTTTGGTCCTTTGATTGCCAACCCTAAAACCCTGCTGCTGGGAGCGGCGGCTCAGTTCGGCGTTTACATGGCTTTTTTCAGTGCCCTGGCCCTCGGCTTTACCGTTCCGGAGGCATGTGCCATTGGGATTATCGGCGGAGCCGATGGACCGACCACTATTTTTACCACGGTTTCCCTGGCGCCGCACCTGCTGGGGGCGACGGCGGTGGCGGCTTATTCCTATATGGCCATGGTGCCGATCATCCAGCCGCCGATCATGCGCCTGTGTACTACCAAGAAAGAACGCCTGATTCGCATGAAGCAGCTGAAACCGGTGAACAAGAAGGAAAAAATCTTTTTTCCGCTGGTTACCTGTTTGCTGATCTGCCTTTTTGTGCCGGCGTCGGCTGCCCTGATGGCCATGTTCATGCTGGGAAATCTCTTTCGTGAATCGGGGGTGGTGGAGCGCCTGTCATCAACGGCTCAAAATGAACTGATGAATATTATTACCATTTTCCTTGGCCTGGCGGTGGGTGGCACCATGAGTGCGGAGAGCTTTCTGAACGCCAAGGCCCTGATGGTTTTTGCCATGGGCCTGGTGGCTTTTGCTTTCAGTACCGTTGGCGGCATCATGCTGGCCAAGCTGATGAACGTGCTTTCCAAGGAAAAGATCAATCCTTTGATCGGGGCGGCCGGCGTGTCGGCGGTGCCCATGTCTGCCAGGGTGGTGCAGACCGTTGGGGCCAAGGAAGATCCCCGCAATTTTCTGCTCATGCATGCCATGGGTCCGAATGTGGCCGGGGTAATCGGCACCGTGGTGGCGGCCGGTCTTTTTCTGACCATGGCCCGGTAACATCTGCAGGGAAGCCCTCTTTAAGACGTTTCCGAAATCCCGCCGCAAAAAAACACTTGACCGGCGGGATTTTTTTGTTATATTTAGTTGCACAACTGCTTAAGTATGTAATAGAGCAATTGAGGATGCTTCTCCGGCGGCACCCGGGCTGCATCAGTAGGGCGGAAAATATTTTACCCTGAAAGGTTTTTTTTATGAGTAAGAGCAAAGGGATGGTTGGAGAGGACAAGGCTGGCGGTGGTGTTGATATTTTCCATATTCATGCGGCATTCTGCACTATTTTTTCGTCGCCGATTCGCTTGCAGATTATGGACTTCCTGGGGGCCGAAGAAAAAACGGTTACGGAACTGGCCGAGGAATTGAATGTTTCACTGGCCAATGTGTCCCAGCATCTGCGCTTGATGCGCGACCAGGGAGCGGTGGGAACCAGGCGTGATGGACGCACCATCTATTACCGTATTGCTAATCAGAAATTTTTACAGGGTATCCGGACGGTCCGGGAAGGCCTGCTGGAAGAATTTAAGAAAAGGGGGGCGTTGTAAAATGAAAAATTCGTTGAAACTAGTTTTCCTTTTGGGTCTGCTTGCGGTTCTCGGCCTGCCTTGTCTGGCGGTTGCCAGTGCCGGGGGTAAAGCCACAACCATTGAGGTTAAAAAAATAGTGGCCAAACCAACGGCCGACCACCGGAAGTTCAAACAGCTTAAAGAGGATTTCAAGCGTGGTCCGGAGGTGACCAAGGCCTGCCTGTCCTGCCATACCGAAGCGGCAAAACAGGTGCATAACACCATTCACTGGACCTGGGGTAAAACGAAAAAGGACCAGATCCCTAAACTGGG
>JAOZPY010000072.1 GCA_029932495.1 Desulfobacterales bacterium | reverse complement strand
AGGTTTCACCAGACGTTGATTTACATGTTCGCCGATCTGTGCGATGTTATCCGCCAGGACTGCGGCTTAAAGCGGGTGGTTTTGAGCGGCGGCTGTTTCCAGAATGCCATCCTGCTGACCGGCCTGATCAAAGCGCTTCAAGCCCGGCAGTTTGAAGTCGTCACCCACCGGCAGGTCCCCGCCAATGACGGGGGGATCGCGCTGGGGCAGGCGGTGGTGGCCGCCGCAAGTTTTCGGCCCTAAATGGCTCTTTTTCCGCTGACCGGCGTTCTCCGCAGATTTCTGGCCTGCGGCGTACTTTTATGTACGCCTCGGCCAAAATCCTTGTGCGGCCTTGGTCATCGGAAAAATTTCTCATTTATGATCCGAAAACTTAGTGAGCAGTTGGCGTACTAAAACTTTTATTTTTTGAAGCAAATTTTACCGGGAATTGATCAAAAAAACTGATAAGGATGATGTATGGCCTTAAAATTTATGGATGAATACCGGGATTCGAAGATTGCTGAATCGCTGATCCACAAAATCAGCGCCACCAGCAAGCAACCCGTGCGCCTGATGGAGGTCTGCGGCACGCACACCGTTTCCATTTTTCGCAGCGGCATCCGCTCGGTGCTGCCGCCCACCATCTCGCTGCTTTCCGGTCCGGGATGCCCGGTGTGCGTCACTGACCAGCGTGAAATCGATGCTTTTATCGAACTGGCCCGTATGGATAATGTCATCCTCACGACTTTCGGAGACCTGATGCGGGTTCCCGGTTCGACATCATCCCTGCAAAAACAGCGCGCTGACGGCAAAGACGTCCGAGTGGTCTATTCGACGATGGATGCGCTGCAAATCGCGCGTAAAAATCCGGATAAACGGGTCGTGTTTTTAGGCGTCGGTTTTGAGACCACCACCCCGACCATTGCGGCAGCCATTGTTTCCGCAGCGCGCCTGCAGGTAACAAATTTTTCGGTGATCTCGGCCCACAAACTGGTGCCACCGGCGCTGGAAACCCTGATGAAGCTGAAAGACGTCCAGTTGGACGGCTTTCTTCTGCCCGGTCACGTATCGGTGATCATCGGCACCAATGCCTATCAGCCTTTTTTTGACCACTACCAGACCCCCTGTGTGGTGGCCGGCTTTGAACCGACGGACATTTTGCAGGCCATCGTGATGCTGGTGGAGCAAATCGAAGGCGGCCGGCCCCGCCTGGAAAATGCCTATCCACGCGCGGTAACACCCGATGGCAACATGGCGGCCCTGAAAATCATCGATGAAGTTTTTGAACCCGCCGATGCCAGCTGGCGGGGCATCGGTGTGATTACCAACAGCGGCCTGAAAATCCGGCAGACCTATGCCGCTCATGATGCCCAGCGATTGTTTGACATCCAGGTCCCGGAGCCGCAAATCCCGCAAGGCTGCGCCTGCGGTGAAATTTTAACCGCCCAAAAAATACCGCCGGACTGCAAATTGTATGCAACCGTTTGCACCCCCACCAATCCGGTGGGCCCCTGCATGGTTTCCACCGAGGGCACCTGTGCAGCGTATTACAAGTATCACGTATAACGAAATGGTTCAGGGTACAGGGTTCAAGGTACAAGGATTCAAATTCATGCTGAAGCAGTTTACTTGAACCAGGAATTAATGAAAACCAAAGCTTTGTTTGGACTTCAACAAACCACGGACAATTTTTATGAAAAATGACAAGATCTTATTAGATCACGGCAGCGGGGGCAAAATTTCCCACCACCTCACCATGGACATGATGCTCCCGGTTTTTGACAATCCCATCCTCGCCCAGTTAAACGATGGGGCCATATTCGAACTCAACGGCCTGCGCCTGGCCTTTTCCACGGATTCCTATACCGTGGACCCCATTTTTTTCCCGGGAGGCAACATCGGGGACCTGGCCATCAACGGCACTGTCAACGACATTGCCATGTGCGGCGGAAATCCGCAGTATTTAAGTGTCGGGCTGATCATTGAAGAAGGCTTTGCCGTCGCCGAGCTTGAGCGGATCATCACCGAAATGGGAGCCGCCGCCGACCGGGCCGGCGTGACAGTGGTCACCGGTGATACCAAGGTGGTCCCCCGGGGAGCGGTGGATAAAATTTTTATCAACACCTCGGGGATCGGCGTCATTGAAAAAAAAATCAACGTGGCCAGCCACCGGGCGGCCGTCGGCGATCGGATCATATTGAGCGGCAGCATGGCAGACCATGGCATCACGGTTTTAACCCAACGCGAGGGACTGTCCTTTGACAGCGCTTTGACCAGCGACAGCGCCCCGTTGAATCACATGGTCCGCGACATGTTCGCAGCCGGTGACGGCATCCATGTGCTGCGGGACCCCACCCGGGGCGGGGTGGGCACGGCACTGAATGAAATCGCCGAAAAATCCCGGGTGGGTCTCAAAATTTACGAAAACGCAATTCCGGTCAAAAATCAGGTGACCGCCGCCTGCGAGCTGCTGGGCTTTGATCCCCTGTACCTGGCCAACGAGGGAAAATTGCTGGCCTTCGTCGCGGCCGAACAGGCCGAGACCGTCCTGCAGGCCGTCAAGGCCGACCCCTACGGCAAAGATGCCGCGATCATCGGCGAGGTGGTTGCTGAGCATCCCGGCAGGGTGATCATGCAAACGCGCATCGGCGGCAGCCGGATTGTGGATATGCTGGCAGGTGAACAGCTGCCTCGCATCTGCTGATTTTTCTTTTCTGAATGGGCCTTTTCCCGATGGGCTGCGTTCTCCGCAGATTTTTGACCTCGACGTACCCATGTACGCCTCGGCCAAAAACCTTTGTGCGGCCTTGCCCATCAAGAAAATTCCTCATTCAGAAAAGAAAAATGCAGGTAATCAAAACAGCTATCTTAACCCAAGGTCTTAAAACCCGGTTCTCTCCGGAAGTCAGGATAGCCGTTGCCTCAGATACCAGATACAATCAAACTACTTTACTATGAATTTGAGTCCCTGTACCATGTACCCTGTACCTTGAACCATTTTTTATTTACGCTCTGCGCACTATGGCTATGATAAAACGCATCCAAATTTTTCTAGCGATCATTGTCGTCCTGCTGCTGTCGGCGACATGCGATGCCAAGCGGGAGCATCACTTCCAGGGCCTCACCATGGGGACCACCTATCATGTCACGGTGGTCACCGGCTGGTTTCAACGCACTTCCGGCCTGCAAGACGCCATTGAACTGCGGCTGAAAGAAATCAACCAGAGCATGTCCACCTACATCCATGACAGCGAGATCAGCCGCTTCAACCGTTTTCAGCGGGCCGGCCGGCCCTTTCCGGTTTCCAGAGATTTTTTCACGGTGATGAAAACCGCCCGCACCATCTACCGGCTTTCCGACGGTGCCTGGGATGGCACCGTCAATCCCCTGGTCAACCTGTGGGGGTTCGGCCCGCAGACGGGTCCAAGGCGGATGCCGTCGCCGGAGGATATCGCCGCCCGGCTGACTGCTGTCGGCTTTTCCAATATCGTGATCAAAGAGCCCCACATCCTGATCAAAAAACGGGCCGATATCACCCTGGACCTGTCATCCATTGCCAAGGGGTACGGCGTCGATCAGGTGGCAGAGGTCATTGCCAGCCGGGGGTTTAAAGATTACCTGGTGGAAATCGGCGGTGAAGTTTTCGCTTCCGGGCACCGCAAGGACGGCAAGCTGTGGCGCATCGGGATCAACCGACCCCGGCCGGGCGCCGGCGCCGGCGAAGTGTACCGCGTGATACCGCTGGACAATGCCGCGATGGCCACCAGCGGTGACTACCGCAATTTTTTCACTTTCAACGGAATCCGCTACTCCCATGTCGTTGACCCCAAAACCGGGTACCCGGTCTCCAACTCGGTGATCAGTGTTTCCATTATTGCCGATCACTGCAGCTTTGCCGACGGGCTGGCCACTGCCGTCATGGTAATGGGGCCTGAAAAGGGCCTGCGGCTGCTCAAGCGTCTGGAGGCGGTGGAAGGCCTGATTGTGGTGCAAAGCACAGATGACCGCCTGGTGGACTTTGCCTCCAGCGGATTTAAATCCCACCCTTAAGTGCAGTTGACCCGTGCAAAATTCGTTGCTGCCGCATTGACATTGCCGTAGACCCACCTTATTTTCTCCAGGGATGTTGTGCCGGCGGGAACGCCAAAACCCCCTGCCACAAAAGGGGAAAAAACCGACAAGCAAGATGCTGAAGGTAACACCGTTACCATGAAACTTTACCTGGAAAGCCTGGGGTGTGCCAGAAACCAGGTGGACAGCGAAATAATGATCGGCCGGCTTACAGAAGCCGGCTGGGCACTGACAGATGATCCCGCCGAAGCGGATACCATCGTGGTTAATACGTGCAGTTTCATTGAATCGGCCGCCCAGGAATCCATTGATGTCATCCTGGAGTTGGCCGAATACAAACAGCAGGGTGCCTGCAGCCGATTGGTGGTCACCGGATGCCTGCCGGAACGCTACCGCACGGACATTAAAAAATCATTGCCGGAAGTGGACATCTTCCTGGGAACCGGTGCTTTCGACCGAATAGTGGAGGCGGTTGCCCGGCCCCGATTTTCTCACGGTTGCCTGCTGCCGGATCCCAATGAATCCATCCTGCAGTCCCAAAACCTTCCCCGGCGCCTGAGTCTGCCGCACCTGGCCTATCTGAAAATCGCCGAGGGTTGCAGCAAAACATGCACTTACTGCATTATTCCCAGGCTGCGCGGGAAAATGAAAAGCCGCCCGGCTGAAGATATTCTGGCCGAGGCCCGCCAGCTGATGTCCGCGGGCGTAAAGGAACTGGTGCTGGTGGCCCAGGACACCACCGCCTATGGCGCGGATCTAACACCGCCGGATGATCTAAGCAGCCTGATCAGCCGCCTGGCGCTTTTAAACGGACAGGGCGGGGCCTGCGATGCGGAACCATGGCTGCGGGTGCTCTATGGACATCCGGAGAGCATCGACAACAGTTTTGTGGATGCGGTTGCCGCCTGTAGCAATATCTGCCCCTATTTTGACATCCCGATCCAGCATGCCAGCCCCACGGTGCTAAAACGCATGGGGCGCAATTACAGCCCGGATGATCTATACCGCCTTTTTGAGTACATCCGCACCCGGGTGCCTGATGCCGTGCTGCGCACGACCATCATTGTGGGCTTTCCGGGAGAAACCAATGCGGATTTTGATATGCTTTTAAAGTTTGCCGAAGATGTTCATTTTGACAATCTGGGTGCATTTGTCTATTCGGATGCCCAGGATCTGCCCTCCCACCGTTTACCCGACCCCATTCCCGCCAACGTGGCAAAGGCGCGTTATCACGAACTGATGTCCGCCCAGGTCGATATTTCAACAAAAAACAACAGCCGCTACATCGGCAGAATTGTCAGGGTCCTGGTGGAAGAATCCCTGGGCAATCATCTTTATGCCGGGCGCACCCCTTTCCAGGCACCGGAGGTAGACGGAATTTCCTATATTAACGGTGCCACCCTGCCTTTTCCATTGAAAATCGGCGACTTTGCTGATATGCGGGTAACGGATGCCATGGAATATGATTTGATGGGGGAGGCGTTATGCATGAGCTGAAGCAACGGATCCTGGCAGCAGCATCAGATGATCTGGACGCTATCGAAAAAGAACTGGCGGACAATCTGAAGCCTCACCTGGATCTGGTACGCGAAGTGGCCGGCCATATCCTGTTTTCCGGCGGCAAGCGTCTACGCCCGCTGTTGATGGTGCTTTCCGCCCGCATGTGTGACTACGACGGCACCTATGATAAAACCTTTTCAACCGCCCTGGAATATCTTCACACCGCCACCCTGCTGCACGATGACCTTGTCGACGAGGCCACTTTGCGGCGGGGAAAAGCGGTGGCCCATTCAAAATGGGGCAATCCCATCGCCGTGCTGGTGGGAGATTACCTGCTGGCCCGGGCCCTGTCCATTTCCGCTGGCACCGGCAGCCTGCGGGTCATCCAGATTCTGGCGGATCTGACCGAAAACATGTCCCAGGGGGAAGTGCACCAGTTAATGCGCAAAGGCGATATTGATCTTACCGAAGAGGAATATCTACAGGTCATCCGCAGCAAAACCGCCGTGCTGTTTGAAGCCGCCTGCCGCGTCAGTGCCGTCATTGCAGATGCCTCCCTGGAAAAAGAAAAGGCCCTGGCCGATTTTGGCTTTAACCTGGGTATCGCTTTTCAAATTGCTGATGACTTGCTGGACTATACGCTTCAGACAGCTGATTTTGGCAAGGAGGTCGGCGCAGACCTCCGGGAAGGCAAGCTGACGCTGCCGGTCATTCACGCATTAGCCCAGGCGCCACCTGATGACCGGCGCCGGATGGTTCAAATCATCCAGGATCCCTCCTTTTCAGAAGGGGATTTCAAAATTCTTATTGCGCAGCTGGAAAAGCACGGCGGGCTGAGCTACGCAGAAAAAACAGCCCAGGCTTACATTGACCGGGCTAAAATTTCCCTGTCAGTTTTTGATTCTTCCCGGGCCAAGGATACGATGCTGGATATCGCCGATTATGCCCTGGCCCGCCGAGTTTAGCGGCGTAAAGAAAAATTTTACTTCATACCGGAGACAGAGACCATGCGAACATTTTTGATGCGGTGCAGGGGATGGAAACTGGTGCTCTTGGGCCTCATTGCGGGCCTGATGTTCACAAACCCGCTGGCGGCTCAAACCACCGCCCAGACCAAAACATTTGTTGTCATCGGGACGGCAACCGTGCGGGGCGGCAATGTTTCCGCAGCCAGACAAAAGGCGATTACAGACGGTCTCGTGACGGCCGTTGCCCTGATGACTGAAGCGCTTTTGCAGACCGATGCGGTGGTGGAAAATTTCACCCGGCTCAATGAGCTGCTATTTGATCACACAAACACCTATATCCAGGACTATAAAGTCCTGACGGAGGCCTCCACGGGCAAAAATTACCGCGTGATGGTCCAGGCCACTGTATCCGGAGACAGTATTTCAAAGCAACTGCGCACCGCCAATATTTTGAAATCCAACAAGCCGCTGCCCCGGGTACTGCTGTTGATTGCCGAACAGGATCTGGCCCATTCATCCCCCGGATTCTGGTGGGGCCAGCAAGGACAAGGTTTCAAATCCCTGGCAGCCACGGCCATGGCCGATCAACTGCAAAAAGCCGGCTTTACCGTTATCCAGACCGGCACCATGCACAACCGCCCAACGCTCAATTGGAATGCCTATGATCAGCCGAACCTGACCGATCAGCAAGCAGCCGAACTTGGCTTGCGCCTGCAGGCCGATGTAGTCGTTCTGGGCAAGGCCATTGCCACAGCTTCGACCAATGTCATGGAAGCGGAGATGAAATCTTTTAACGGCACCGTCAGCGGCCGGGTCATCCGGGTCGATTCCGCCGAACCCCTGCTTAGTTTCACCCGTATGGCCGTCGCCGTCAATGAGGACGATATCACCGGCGGCCGCCAGGCCCTTGGGGATGCCGGCACGCTTGCGGGTCGTGCACTGGCCGATGAACTGATTGCCGTCTGGCAGAAACAGGCCGGCCGGCCGGCCGTGGTGCAAATGCTGATCCGGGGCACCAGCCACCTTGCCGATTACGTTAAATTTCGTAAAAAACTCAACACCATTTCCGGCGTACAGGGTATCCGGGTCAAGGAAATCCAGCCCAATGAAGCCACCCTGTTGGTGGAATACAAGGGCAAGGCCAAGGATCTGGCGGCCGCATTGATGCTGCAGAATTTTGAAACTTTCGGTATCAATATCTTCGAGGTCACCCGGGACACGGTAAAAATCGAGTTGATCCCGGGTTAGAAGGGCTGGTTTCGAAGGCCTGGCGGATTTTCCTTGACAGGAAAAGCAGCCGGTGCTACTTGGACATGAAAATTTACAGGCACGTAGCTCAGGGGGAGAGCGCTACCCTGACACGGTAGAAGTCGGGAGTTCAAATCTCCCCGTGCCTACCAGTAAAATCAAGGGGTTACAGCTTTGGCTGTAACCCCTTTTATTTTTTCAGGTTTAATCATTTCCCTTGGACCAGGTACCGCAATCTCTGCGTCTAGTACATGGCTTCGATCAAATCGCTGAAAGCCTCGTTGACGAACTTGCGCTTGACCTTCATGGTGGGGGTGACCTCGCCGTCTTCTTCGTAAAGTTTTTTGGGCAGGATGGTAAATTTTTTAATCTGCTCGACCCGGGCCAGGCTCTCGTTAACTGAGTTGATCTCGGATTGGATCAACTGGTTGATCTCGGGATGCCGGGTCAGATCCTTATAAGTTGAAAACTGGATTTTGTGATCCTGGGCGTATTTGACCACATTGTCTTCATCGATCATGATCAGGCAGGTGAGATATTTGCGTCGGTCACCGATGACAACCGCATCATTGATATAAACACTGGCCTTGAGCTTGTTTTCAATGTACTGGGGCGTAATATTCTTGCCGCCTGCCGTCACGATAATGTCTTTTTTGCGGTCGGTAATTTTTAGATAGCCGTCTTCGTCAATTTCCCCCACATCCCCGGAATGCAGCCAGCCGTCGACAATGGTCTCGGCGGTGGCCTCTGGATTTTTAAAGTAGCCCTTGAAGACCCCCGGAGATTTTACCAGGATCTCACCGTCATCGGCGATTTTGATCTCGACGCCGTCCAGCGGCACGCCGACTGTGCCGAATTTTACCCGGTCGGGCCGGGAAGTGGTGGTCACGCCGGTGCCTTCCGTCTGGCCATAGCCTTCAATCAGGTTGACTCCGATGGATTGAAAAAAATAGAGGATATCCGGCGCAATCGGAGCCGCCCCGGAGTATGCGATCCGGATGCGGTCAAAGCCCATGCGTTCCTTGAGTTTGCGAAATACGATAAAGTGGGCAATTTTATATAGGATTTCCAGGTAAAACGGCACCGGCTTGAAATCCATTTTCAATCGTGCCCTTTTCCGGCCCACTTTCAAGGCGTTGAAAAACACCAACCGCTTGAACCAGGTGGCATCGGCCATTCGGATCATAATGGCCGAATAATATTTTTCCCAGATTCGCGGCACCGCATGGCCGACGGTGGGCGAAATCTCGATCATGTTTTCGGTCACCGTATCCAGCCGCTCAATGAAGTTGACGACATGCCCGACGGTGATGTGCCCCAGTACGGTAAACAGTTGTTCAAAGATGTGGCACAGCGGCAGAAAGGACATGATCTCATCGGTTGCAAACATAGGATTGTTCGAGGTGATGGCCTCACCCATCCACAGGCAGTTGCGGTGGGTCAGCATGGCGCCCTTGGGAGGTCCGGTGGTACCGGAAGTGTAAATCAGCACCGAAAGGTCATCGGGTTCGATCTGCGAAATCCGCCCCTCAAACAGCCCGGGATCTTTTTCGGCGACTTTTTGCCCGATCTCAAGCAGCTCATCAAAGGTCATGACCATCGGATCTTTAAACTGCCGCAGCCCCTCGGTATCCCAAACAATCACCTTGGTCAGGGCCGGCGCCCTGTCTTTGAAATGCAGCCACTTGTCAAGCTGCTCTTCATTTTCAACAAACAAGAATCTGGCTTCCGAATTGTTAACGACATATTCCACCTGGGGCCAGGCATTGGTGGAATAGATACCGGTGGCTGCCGCGCCGCAGCATTGAATCCCCATATCGGCGTACACCCATTCGGGGCAATTGTCGCCGGTAATCGCTGCGCACTCACCCCTTTTAAGACCCATGGACATCAGGCCGCAGGCGACATGTTTAACATTACGGTGGTATTCGTTCCAGGAAATGTCCCGCCAGAGGCCGTATTCCTTTTTGCGCATGGCCACCCGCTCTCCCCACCGCGCAACGGCCTCCAGGAACCGCCCCGGAACGGTCTGACTTAAATCTGCTGCCATGAAACTGCACCCCTTTTATCACATAACTTCGAAAAAATT
>JAOZPY010000579.1 GCA_029932495.1 Desulfobacterales bacterium | reverse complement strand
ATTAGTTGGAGAATTGGATATGCCGGTTAAACGCAATGGTTCAATGACCCGTCGCAAATTTTTGCAGCTTTCGGCAGGGGCTTCGGCCGCTGTGGCGGTAGGCGGGCCCCGGATTTTAAACGCCCTGGTCCCGGCCGGTCCAAAAGCCGAAGACGCCGGGGTTCAAAAGCTTTTTTCAGTCTGTGACATGTGTTTTAACAAGTGCGGACTGATCGCCCGGGTGGAAGGCGGCGTGGTGCAAAAACTGGATCCGAACCCCAAGTTTTTAAAATCCCGGGGAATGCTCTGCGCCCGGGGAAATGCGGGCATCAAACAGCTTTATGATCCGGACCGGCTCAAATATCCGCTGCTCAGAAAAGGCGCCCGGGGGGAGGGGCGCTGGCAGCGGTTGACCTGGGACCAGGCCCTGGATTATGCCGCCGAAAAATTGCAGAAAATTGCAGCCCAATATACGCGCTGCGGGGTGCTCTTTATGGCCGGCAGTGATCTGCAGTCCCGATTCGTTCACCGCTTTGCCGAAGTCTTTGGCTCTTACAATGTCATTTCCCATGAGTCCAACTGCTTGCTCAGCCGCAACCGGGCTTTTCTGGACACGTTTGGTGAAGTGCCTTATCCGGATATGCTCAACTGTAAATACGTGATCATGGCCGGTGCTAACCGTTTTGAAGCCCTGGTCACACCGGACAGCATCGATATGATGACGGCCATGCGCAGGGGATGCAAGCTGGTAGTTTTAGACCCGCGGTTTACCAAAACAGCAGCTCTGGCCAACGAATGGCATCCCATCAAGCCCGGGACTGACATGGCCTTTTTCCTGGCCATTGCCCATGTGATCATCAACGAACAGCTTTACGATGAAAAGTTTATCGCTGAAAAAACCTACGGTTTTGACCGTCTTAAAACCCATGTGCAGGCCTATACGCCGGAATGGGCAGCGGCTGAGTGCGAAATTGCGGCTAAAGACATCCGGCGCATCGCCCGGGAACTGGCTGCCGTCTCTCCGGCCGCCATGGTTTATCCGGGCCGCCGAAGCTCTGACTATGAGAATTCCACCCAGATCCGTCGCAGTTTTGCCATCGTAAACGCCCTTTTGGGAAACTGGGACCGACCGGGGGGCATGACCGCGGCCCGAAAGGTGGGTCTCAAATCGCCGGGCGTTGAAGCACCATGGTATGATGACAATCCGGAGGAACGGGTGGATGCCGGACGGGTGAAGATGCTGTTTGAGGAAGAGGGCTCTTTCAAGCTCACGCGCGATGCTGTCATCGAGGGCAAGCCTTACCCCATAAAAGGCTGGTTGACCTATAAAACCAATCCCATGCAGACCGGCGCCAATCGACGCAGAACCATCGAGATGATCAACAAGCTCGATTTTATGATGACAGTGGATATCACCATGAGCGATACGGCCTGGATGGCGGATCTGGTGCTGCCGGCTCCCAGTTACCTGGAACGGCAGGATCCGGCCTCCGCCCTGCAGGGGTCCTCGGCCTGCGCATGCGTGGTGAGCCGGGACCCGGTGGTGCCGGCCCTGTTTGAATCCCGGCCAATGCTGGAGATCGTGACCGGCTTGGCCCAGCGGCTGAATCTGGGCGAATTTTTCGATTTTACCATGGAGCAATACCGGCGGCAGCAGTTTGAAAAATTGCCGGGCGCCCTGGCCGCCTTGGAAAAAGACGGGGTCTATTATAATCACGATAAGCTTTACGGCGTATACGAGGGCAAAGTATTTAAAACCATGTCCAAGAAGATCGAGCTATACAACAAGCGCTATGCGGATCTGGGTCTTGATCCCATGCCAGTTTATCGGCCGCCGCGGGAAGTCGGGCAGGGTAAATTCCGGCTGGTGGTCGGCCGCGATGCTTATATCACTCAGGGATCTACCACCAACAATGCCCTGCTGTTTGAGCTTGAACCGGAAAACACCCTGTGGCTGCATCCGGTATCTGCTGCAAAGTTGTCGATTCGACCGGACGATCGGGTTGAAGTGGCCAGTTCGGTGGGCAAGGGAAAATTGAAAGTGCGCCTGACAAAGGAGATCCGCCCGGATACGGTATACATGGCCACCGGCTTTGGCGTGCTTTCCCGGGGGCTGTCCAATGTCTATGGCAAGGGCGCCTGTATCGCTGAAGTTCTTGAAGATTATGCAGATAAAATTTCCGGGAACATGGCCATGCACGAAACCATGGTGACAGTAAAAAAAGCTCATGGCTCATAGCGGATAGCTCGAAGACCGGGCTCGGGCGGTATTTAGTCTGCAGTTTCGAGTTGGATGCTCACACAAGAGGGACAACGATGCCACAGAGTCAAACACCGAAATATGCCATTGTAATAGACACCTTCAAATGTTTTGACTGCAAGGCCTGCATGATCGCCTGCAAGGTGGAAAATGATGTGCCCGAGGGCTTCTGGCGCAATTGGATCAAACACACCGGCGGTCTTGAGGGTCGCAGGACCCAGTTTCAGCCGGGCCAATGCATGCAGTGCGAGGAACCTTCCTGCGTGGCGGCCTGCCCGGTGGGGGCTACCTATAAGCAGGCT
>JAOZPY010000578.1 GCA_029932495.1 Desulfobacterales bacterium | reverse complement strand
CATCTTAGGCCCAATGGCGGCGTTGTTCCGCGAATTGAAATGCTCACGTACTAACGTGTACGCTCCGCTTTCAATTCACGGCACGCCTTGCCCTTGAACCTAATCTAAATTTTTGAAACCACTTTAGGAGGCAAAAAGAATCCATCCTTGCAGCTATTTTTCTGATAATGTAATATGCTGTGGGCTTTGCGCTATTTGGGTTCGGTGCCTTTTTTGAAAAGAACACTGACGGCATTGCGGGCGCCATCGACGGCCCGTTGCCCCGTATCCGGATCGATGGGTACCTTGATCACATTGTCGGGGATGTCAAAATAAAGATTTGTCCGCTTCGCCAGCGCTGATGCCATGAATTTCTTCCAGATGGGCAGAGCGGCCCGGGCGCCGGTTTCCAACGGTCCCAGCGTACCCCCCGCATCCCGGCCCACCCACGCGCCGGCAACAACATCCGGCGAAAATCCGATGAACAGCGCATCATGGTAGTTGTTGGTCGTACCGGTCTTGCCGGCCAGCGGCCCCGACAGCGAACGTGCTCTTCTGCCGGTGCCTTCCCGGATGACCGCACACAGCATGTCGGTTACAATCGCCGCGGCTTGCCGGCTCATGGCCAGGTGTCTGCGTGGCCGGGCATGCCAGATGACGCGGTTTCGTCGATCAATAACCTGCCATATACCGAAAGGTTCAATCCACTTGCCACCCCTGGGGAAAACGGCGTAGGCCGCGGTCAATTCCAATAAAGTCATCTCGGAGGTTCCCAGAGCCAGTGACAAATAGGGCTTTAGATTTGATTGGATGCCCAGCCGGCGGGCAAAGCGCACCACCGACTGGGGACCCAGCATTTCGATCAAACGTACGGCAGGAATGTTTTCGGAGATGGCCAGTGCCCTGCGCAATGTTATTTCCCCGCGATAGGTTTTTGAAAAATTTTCCGGACGCCAGTCACCCTTTCCGCCGGCTTTTTTAAAAGCCACCGGGGCATCAAGAATCATTTTATTCTGCGCAAAACCTTGCTCAATGGCATCGGCATAAACAATGGGTTTAAAAGCCGATCCGGGCTGCCGCCTGGCCCGGGTGGCACGGTTAAACGGGCTTTGGGAAAAATTTCTGCCACCCACCATGGCCAGGATGCCACCGGAGGTAACATCGATTGCCACTAGGGCGGCCTGGGCATCATCGGGCGGGAGGTTGTTTTTTTCCATGCGTGCCTGCAGGGCGGCAATGCCGTCGCTGACGGCCTTTTCTGCAGCCTGCTGGAGTTTGTCGTTGAGCGTGGTGTAGATGGACAGCCCGCCTTTGTAAAGCTGCGAGGCACCCAGTATCGCTTCCAGATATTTTTTGACATAATCCACAAAGTAGGGCGCGCGGGTTGGGTTGCGCTTGCCTTCGGCAAGCGACAGCTTTTCGGTGACTGCCAGCTGGTACTTGGCCTGGTTAATGATGCCGGTATCACGCATCTGCTGAAGTACCGTATTTCTGCGTTTTAGGGCCAGTTCCTTGTTGACCAGAGGAGAGTAGCGCGACGGGGATTTCGGCATCCCGGCAATCAGAGCACATTCGGCCAGATCCAGATCCTGGACAGATTTGTCGAAGAATATTTCGGCGGCTGAAGCGACGCCATAAGCACCGCTGCCAAAGTATACCTGGTTTAAATAAAGCTCCAGGATTTCATTTTTGGTATACCGGCGCTCCAGTTGAAAGGCCAGAATGGCCTCCTTGATTTTACGGACCAGTGCTTTTCGCGGTGTCAAAAACAATGTTTTGGCCAGTTGCTGGGTAATGGTACTGGCGCCTTCCACGAACCCGCCGGCGCGGATATCCTTGATAATTGCCCGTGCAATGCCCTTGATGTCGACGCCACTGTGTTTGTAGAATTTGCGGTCTTCGGTGGCCACGAGCGCCTGCCTGAGATAGCGGGGGATCTGATTCAGCGGTACGGGATTTCTTTTTTCCTGGTACAGCTCGGCCAGCAGTACCTCATCGGCGGAATAGATCCGGGTGACGGCCTGGGGAGTGAAGCTTTCCAGAGCGCGAATCTGGGGCAGATCGCGGGTGAAGGCAAAAAAGGCTCCGGCCAGCACCCCCGTGATCATGCCCAACACCAGGATTATAATCACAAAGGCTGTTCTTTTATTTAAACGCAATTGCATAGGGCCATAAAATGTATGACTGCAGGTTTATCTCATCTATCGCCGCAACCCCGCAGCCTGATTTACCTTAACGCTGAGGTTCATCCTTGACTAGGATATCGGATATTAGTAAGTTGACAATGAATTAGCCGTTTGAAAAAAAATAATCAAAAAGGGGAAAATGTCCATGACGACCGACCATCACCATCATCACCATGATCATGATTCCAGCCCGGATTTGCCTTTTGATGAAAAACTGCTGAAAATCCTGCAACACTGGATTCAGCACAATGAAGACCATGCTTTAAATTACAGGAATTGGGCCCAAAAAGCAAAGGCAAATGACAAGCATGAGGCGGGGAATTTACTGGAAGAGGCGGCAACACTGTCGCTGGCCGTCAATGCAAAGTTTGAAGCT
>JAOZPY010000577.1 GCA_029932495.1 Desulfobacterales bacterium | reverse complement strand
GCCTGAGTAGTAAGTTCTCGATTTCAGAAAAAATATTTGATATAAGCAAAAACTACAGATCATATAACTGGAGGAGAATCATGGACTGGTCACATCAATATGCATCCAAGGTGGTTGAAGCGTCGGAAGCAATATCCAAAATTGTCAGGGGCAGCCGAATCTTTATCGGCACCGGCTGTGGGGAGCCCCAGCATCTCATCCGGGCGATGGTCAACGACGAACGCTTGCAGGACATCATGGTCTACCAGATGCTTTCCTCAACCCTGGCCCAGTTCGTCGATGATGAATCTTTTAACCGGAGATTTTCATTAAAACTATTTTTTATCAGTCAAACGATGCGCAAAGCCGCCTTTGAAGGCAAAATTGACTATATCCCCGCCTATCTTTCCCAGATCCCCCGGCTGTTTGCCAGCCATCGCATCGGTCTGGATGTCGCTTTGGTCCAAGTCAGCCCGCCGGACAAATACGGTTATTGCAGCCTGGGGGTATCGGTGGACATCACCCGCTCGGCGGTTGAAAATGCGGGTATTGTCATCGCCCAGGTAAATCCCGCCATGCCAAGGACCTGGGGCGACAGCTTCGTTAATGTGGAAGATATCGACTGGCTGGTGCCGTTTGAAGAACCGCTGGTGGAGGCCCTGCCAACCATTAAAGATAATGAAATTTCGCGCCGGATCGGTCTTTATGTTTCCCAGCTGGTGGATGACGGCGCTACGCTGCAGATTGGCTTCGGCAATCTGCCTTACGCTGTGTTGCAATACCTGGATGGAAAAAATGATCTGGGCATCCATACCCAGCTGATCACCGATGGCCTGCTGCCGCTTTTTGAAAAAAAGGTGATTACCAATAAAAAGAAAACCCTTTTACCGGGCCGGGTTGTCACTTCCCTGTGCATGGGATCCGATAAAATTTATCGTTACGTGGACAATAACCCGGCTTTTTACTTCAGATCCTCGGAGTTTGTCAATGATCCGACGGTTATCGCCCGCAATGACAACCTGATTTCAATCAGCTCGGCGCTGGAGGTGGATTTGACCGGACAGATATGCTCGGATTCCATGGGATACCTGTTTTACAGCGGCATCGGCGACCAAGTTGATTTTTTGCGCGGCAGCGCCATGTCCAGGGGTGGATTTTCAATTATTGCGCTGCCATCCACCGCCCACAAGGGCGAGATATCGCGTATTGTTCCCCACCTCAGCGAAGGCGCTGGTGTGGCCACTACCCGGGGGGATGTTAATTTCGTGATTACCGAATACGGTATCGCCGAGTTGCAGGGCAAGGGGATTTACCAGCGGGTTATGGAGTTGGCCCAGATTGCCCATCCGAAATTTCGTGAAGAACTCATCGAGGTGGCCAAAAAACGCCATTACATTTTTGCCGACCAGATGCCGCCGTCCACCGAGGACCTTTTGTTTCTGGAGGGTTATAAGGATACGATGAAGCTGAAAAACGGCAAAGTGGTTGAATTCCGGCCGTTGCTGCCCTCTGATGAATTTGCCTACCGCAATTTTTTTTATTCCCTGCAGGAAAAAACCATTTATATGCGCTTTTTTTATAAAATGAAAATCTTTTCCCACGAAGTGGTGCAAAAACAGTGGGCCAGTGTGGATTACCACAAAAACATGTCAATTATTGGACTGATTCAAAAAGGCGGGCACAAGGAAATCATGGCCATCGGCACCTATGCCCAGGAAAGCGATGAGAGGGCGGAAGTCGCCTTTGTGGTCAGAGAAGATTTCCAGGGGCTGGGGGTGGCATCCCACCTGTTGGTTATGCTCGAAAAGATTGCCAAGGAAAACCATTACATTGGTTTTTGCGCCACGGTTTTGCGGGAAAATTCCGCCATGTTGCGTGTTTTTAAAAAGCAGTATCCGAATGCCAGAATTACGGTCAACAGCGGGACGGATCTGAGGATCGAGATGGACTTTGACGATGTGACAGAAGTCAGCAATAAGAACGTTGAAAAAAAGATTTAGCTTGATAAAATGCCGAATATTTTGTAATTTAAGAAGTATAAGGCTTTTTTTTTGGATAACGCCATACGCTGCTGATGGAGCGCTGTGTTTACCAGGCCGGTTTTGCGGCCGGGAAAACCCTCGGGCCACCGGAACGCAGCGGTGCGGAGTCGAGGAAAGGCTGGTGTGGCGGAAAGGTATAAGAACTAAAGTATTGACCCTATCTGCCGAAATTAATAGGGATAAGTCTATTTTGTAAATTTTATTTAGGGGGACTGGCAATTGTCTTATACGCTTGGTCAAAAACAGCTCGACAGCATTGAAGAGATTTTAAAGCAAGACTTGATTGAAAACGGCGTGCGCTGTGTTTTTCTGATTGACATGGCCGGTAACATCATTGCCAATTTGGATAACGGGGAAAAGCAGCACGATATTTACTCGCTGGCGGCGCTGGCGGCCGGCAATTTCGGAGCTGTCAGTGCGATGGCCAAAATCATCGGTGAAAATGAATTTTCGATCCTTTTTCACAAGGGGAAAACCGAAAACATTCATTTCAATAAAATTACCACTGAATTTTTATTGATT
>JAOZPY010000576.1 GCA_029932495.1 Desulfobacterales bacterium | reverse complement strand
TCCGGGCCGGCCATCAATGTGCTGGCCATCGTGCTCACGGCCCGGGTGCTGGGCATTGAAATCGGCGTGGCCCGGGCGGTGGGTGCCATCGTATTCAGCATTGTCATCGGGCTGCTGATGCACCTGATGTTTCGCAAGGAAGAACAGGCCAAGGCCCAGGCGGCCCTGCACATGCCCGAGCCCGAGGTGGAAAGGCCCCTGTGGCAAAATGGAATCTATTTTGCCGCCCTGGTGGGGATACTGATCTTTGCCACCTGGGGCAAACCGACCGAGGCCACCGGACTGTGGCATGCCATTTACAGTGTCAAATGGCCGGTCACCGGAATTTTTGCCGCCCTGCTGGGCGTGCTGCTCATCCTGTGGTTCCGGGTAAAGGCGTACAAGGTGATCCTGGCTGCGGCCGTTATCCTGGCCTTGGCGCTGATATTTCCCCATAAACCGCTGGTCGGTTTTTCGGCCGGCATTATCGCCCTGGTGATGATCACCACCACCACCCGGGGGCAAACCGAAGAATGGTTTCTGTCCAGCTGGGATTTTACCAAACAGATTCTGCCTTTGCTGCTGGCGGGGGTGCTGGTGGCGGGCTTGCTGCTGGGCCGGCCAGGCGCCGAGGGGTTGATTTCTTCGAAATGGGTCAGTGGCCTGGTGGGGGGCAACTCCCTATGGGCCAACTTGTTTGCTTCGGTGGTGGGCGCGTTCATGTACTTTGCCACCCTGACGGAGGTGCCCATTTTACAGGGCCTTCTGGGGGCCGGCATGGGCAAGGGACCTGCTCTGGCGCTGCTGCTGGCAGGCCCCGCATTGAGTTTGCCCAACATGCTGGTCATTCGCAGCGTGATGGGCACCAAAAAGACAGTGGCCTTTGTCAGCCTGGTGGTGGTGATGGCCACCATCAGCGGTTTGATATTCGGTCACTATTTCGCCACGCCGGTATAAGGGGTAAACCGGCGATGCAGTCTAAAAATTTTATCTGAAAAATGAAGGAGGCAACAAACATGGACATTAAGGTACTGGGACCCGGTTGTGCAAAATGTGCCCAGGCGGAAAAGGTGGTCAACGAAGCAGTAGCCGAAACCGGCGTAGCCGCCCGGATCGAAAAAATCACCGATACCCTGGAAATTGCCGGCTACGGGGTGTTCGGCACCCCGGCCATCGTGATCAACGGCGAAGTCAAAAGCGTGGGCAAGATACCCAAAAAAGCAGAACTCAAGACTTGGTTGAAGTAATTTCATACCTGAGCGTTGCATGAAAATTAAGCCCAAATTGAGCTGGAAACTTCATAACGCCATCCATTATGAGTGGATTGGCAATAACTTACTTTATCGACAAAGGAGAATGCATCATGAAACCGGAACAAATTGAAGCCATTGAACATTTCAGCAAAAAGGGAAAAGACTACGGCGAATTATGGGATCGGATTCTGGAATCGGCCTTTTTCATCCATGGCCACCTTTGCGGCGGCATGCCGTTGGGTTTTCGAGCGGGTCTGGCAGCGCTCAAGAAGATGGGAGTCGAACGGGAATTGAACATGTCCAAGCTGGTGTTCGTCGAAACCGGCACCGGCCATGCCGCCGGCTGTTTTGCCGATGGGGTTCAACTGGTCACCGGCTGTACTTACGGCAAGGGACTGATTGAACGAACAGAGTACGGCAAATGGGCCCTGAACCTGGTGGAGCAGTCCACCCGCAGGGCCGTGCGGGTGGCGGTGCGAACCGAAGTCATGCAGGCGTCCTACAACACACCGTTTATCAACATGCGTCGCAAAGGGGTTGCCCCCACCGATGTTCCCCTGGATATCACCAAGGGCCTGGTGGACGGGTTGCTGGCCCGGCCGGATGAGGAGCTTTTCGTGGTCTCGGATATTTTCGAATACCCGCTGCCCGCAGCGGCTCCATCAAGCTTTAACCTGGCCGTTTGTGCGGGTTGTGGTGAAGCGGTCGCCGAAAATAAATTGCGCCTGAAAGATGGTAAACCCATGTGTATCCCGTGCGCCGGATACGAGGAATAAGGGAATTAAAACCAAACCGCTCACAACCACCGCTGGCATTAAACTCCGAAACCGGTCGGAATAAAACAGCGGTTGAATGTATTCGTAAGCGATTAATCGATCCAATGCCCTGGATCAGTTCCGATCCAGGGCCTCGGTAACTGAGGAAATTCGCGATGCTGCTGAAAAGTTTTAGCCGAGAAATCGTGCGTCCGGATTGCAATCCAGGCTTTGAATCCGTGCATTGCATCGCCCATCTTGACCAGGATATCGAACCGGTGCTTCCATATCTGAACGCGGTGCTGGGCGGCTTCGAATACCTGAAGGATCCGCCGGCGGTGGTGTTTAAATCCCGGGGTCGGCTGATCACAATCCAGGGGCGCAAGATCGCCATTAACGCTTTAAAGGACGCCGCCGAAGCCGACAAAATTTTAACCTGGCTGCAGCAGGAAATCAACGCCACCTGGGAAAAACATGAGCAGATCCGCCCCAGCTATGAAGGCGCCCCCAAACCCAAAGTCATCGAAATTCTCAAACTGCTGCCCAAAACCAACTGCAA
>JAOZPY010000575.1 GCA_029932495.1 Desulfobacterales bacterium | reverse complement strand
ACGATTGCATTGGCAAACCCCTGCAACGGGAGCAGTTGCTATCGGTGGTAAAAAAATGGACTGCTGCAGAACCAAATTGCGAGCCCCATGAAACCCGCCGGCAAATGCCCGGGCCGACACCCCCGACAGCAGGAGCCCCGTTAGATCTGAGCAGAGCCATCAAAGAATTCATGGGCCACACGGACGCGCTGTTCGATCTGCTCAACGGATTTGTGGACAACGTCCGGGAGCAAATTATCACCATTGACCAGGCAGCCGCCGGCAATAATTACAAAACCATTTCCACCCAGGCCCACTGCATCAAGGGAGCCGCCGCCAATCTCACGGCAAATCCCCTGGCGCAAACCGCCGCTGAACTGGAACAAAGCGCTGAAAGCTGCGCACCTGGACAATGTACGGAACTGGTTGAAAAACTTAAAGTGCAGCTGGAGCAACTGGAGCGCTTTGTCCGGCGAAACTGCAATTCGGCGTCAGTTGAGAAATGCAATGAAAATTTTAATTGTTGATGATGAGATCGTCAGCCTGACAAAATTGAAACTGATCATGGCGCCCTTCGGGCAGTGCCAGACAGCCGGCAACGGACGGCAGGCGCTTGCCCGGTTTCATGACGGCCACCGCAACGCCGAGCCTTTCGCTTTAATTATGTTGGACATCAACCTGCCGGAAATGGACGGCATCAACGTGCTGGCGCAAATCCGGCAGGCGGAAAAGGATCTCAACCTACCTGCCGACCAGGCGGCAAAAATCCTGATGGCAACTTCCCATACGGATAAAAATCGTATTATCGCCAGTGTGCAGTCGGGTTGCAACGATTACATCAGCAAACCCTTCGATCCGGCGGTGATTCATAAAAAACTGGCCCGACTGGGATTTCGCCGGCAAAACCTCCCATCCCAGACATCCGTTACAAAAGAGCGGCCTGCAATAACCGAAAGTCAGTTTATTGAAAACATCGCAACGGTTTTCGACCGACGGAACATCCGACTGCCGGCCCTGCCCGGTATCGAGTCTAAATTCCGCCAACTGATAGTCCAAGGCGCTGCTTTTAAAAAAATCGCCGGATTGCTGAAAAAGGATATCGCCATTTCCGTAGAGTTGATTCGCATGTCCAACTGCGTTTATTATCGGGGTTTTCTGGTAAACAAGGCTCTAGAACAAGCGATATCACGTCTGGGATTTGCCGCCGTTGAGCAGATCGTCGCCGAGATGGCAGGACGCCGTTTTTATACCATGGAGACACCAAAATACCGCTGTCTGCTCGAAAAAGTATGGCGGCACTCGATTGCATGTGCCCATGCAGCTGAAATCACCGCCACGCTGCTGAAGCTCAAACTGTCTGTGGATCCATTTTCCCTGGGCCTGCTGCATGATGTCGGGAAAATAGCTCTGCTGCAAATCATCGCTGAGATGGAACGCCGCGGAAAATTCAACGGACAGACATCGACCGCTAACCTGACGGCTACCGTGGACAAATACCACTGTCTTTTCGGTGCACGGCTGCTTGAAAGATGGAAATACACCGCCAGCTACATTCAATGCGCCCTGCACCATGAGAAATTAAGCCCGGACGAAGAAAATGAATTGCCGCAGGATGTGTCAAAGGAACTGCTATTGGTACATTTTGCCAACATGCTTGCAAAATCCCTGGAATATGATCTCCAGCCCGATGACCAGACGCCTGTCAACCTTGAAAATACGGAATCCGCCGACCGCCTGAAAATTAATTCCTCCCGGATCAAAACCATCAAGGAAAAAGTCACCACAGCAATGAATGATACCGATGGGCTTTTATAGCACGTGTTGGTGCGCTCGCGAAAAAAAATTCTTCCTTGACAACCCAATATGCCTTCGATAGTCAGATATTCAGTATTTGTACGCAATATACGTTTGCCCATATTCAGCTGGAACTGAAAGCAATACACAATCCTGATTTTCTATTTGCCCACGCTGCAAAACCATTTCCTAACTTTCTTTCAGCCCTAAAGTTTGGAATTACCGACTGATTTGCACCGACCTTGAATCGTAAAAATATGAGTATAATTACAGCAGATGAAGGCTTTCTGGGAAAAACCGGTATCCATGACCGCTTGCGGTTCGAGACCAAGTCCGATTATCCCTTTGTGGAGGGGGAAAAGAAAAGTCAGTATTCCATAGAGGCTTATTTCTTTATTCCAGCCTCGTTGCAGTTAAACGCAAATTCGTATCCGATCGATAATTTCTACGCAAACATCGCAAGAATCGCGGCTATCCGTCGCTGCCCGAGCCACAAACCGACAATGAGCAGTTTATTTATCGGTTGAGTATGCTCAAAAAGTATGTCTCCAACATTCTTTTCCTGGAAATCGCCAGAACCTCCGCACGCAAAAAATACGAAACGACCTTCTTTGCCATTTTTTCGAAGGCCGGCCGACTTGTTTTACGGTATGGGCTCGAAAGCCCTGGAATCGTTATTCTGAAGATTCCGAAAAGGTGATCCGCACATCGGCTGGCAGGGCCAAGCGTGCCGCCACTTCAACTGCCTTGATAATCCCCACGGGTACAGGACAGG
>JAOZPY010000574.1 GCA_029932495.1 Desulfobacterales bacterium | reverse complement strand
CTTTTGCGGGTCTTCATAAAATTTCCCATCCATTCCCGACTGTTTTTAAAAAACAATATCAACAGAGGACCGGTAAAAAATGCCAGTAATCCCTGGATGGCAATACTGCCAAAGCCATGGGCGCCAAGCTGCCGCTCCGGTGCCGGCAGGGCAAGGGCTGCCATGAAGATAAAATTCTCAGCCAGCACGCTGGCAGCAACCACCGTCGCTGCAATCAACAGGCGATCCGGTGCCTGGACCAACAGGGTGACCCCCTTGACGGCAATATAGAGCCAGAAATAAACCGTCAGGTACAGCCCAAAGGGACTGCCTGAAAGGCTGCCCACAATGAGTCCAAGCGAAATGACAAACGGCAGGCTTTCACGCAGCGGCCGCTGGAGCCCCAGGTATACGATAAACGGTATCAAAAGGTCGTAACAGTCGCCCGCCATCGACAAGCGCGAAAAGATGGTCGTCTGAGCAATGGTCAGGACCAGGCAGATGGCAGTATAAAAAAAATAGATCATCGCCGGTTCTCGATATCGTGTTTACGGCGGTCCACAACCACGAGGACTTCTTCGAGTTTTTCGAAATCAACAAACGGCACAACCTTGATCTCATGAAAAATTTCCGCATCCTGGTCTTGGACGTCCGCCACGCGCCCGATACGCAACCCTTTGGGAAATACCCCATCGAGTCCCGACGACACGATGGTGTCGCCGACGCGCACATCGTTTTTGCGCAGCACATACTGCAGGCGGCACCAGTCCGCCGACTCCCCTTTAACGACACCTCTGGCCCGGGTTCGCTGCACCAATGCATCCACGGCGCTGTTGCGATCAATGATCAGCATCACCTTGGAATAGTGGTTTGAGACTTCGATTACCTGGCCGGCGATTCCCAGGGGCATCACAACCGGCAGGCCCTTGATCACACCATCTGCCCGGCCTTTGTCAATAATGAGGGTTTTAAACCAGGCAGAGGGGTCCCGGCCGATCACCTCGGCGGCAACAAGCTGCCCGGTAATGGCTTTCTGGAAATTGAGCAAACTGCGCAAGCGCGCATTGGCCAGTTCGGTCTCCTGCCACTGGTTGCTCTTTTCGGCGGCCTGGTTCAGTCGAGCGCGCAGTTCATGGTTTTCCCGCGCAACGCCGACAAGATAAAAGTAATCCCGCCAAACATCCCTGGAAAAACGCATCGTATGGGTGACCAACTCCTGGAAAGGGGCGGCGAAAGAGACGGCAATACGCCCCAGGCCCAGCGTTGAATAACGTCGGGCGTTCAGCGAGAGGACGACAGCATTAACGGCGATCAAAATAATGACGCCGATGGTGACCACCATTTTTTTGGAAAACATGGATCAGTTTCGCCAGGCTCAGGTGATAACGACTTCCTTCAGGATGTCAAGATTATCCAGCGCCTTTCCCGAACCCAGCGCCACGGTCGACAGGGGATCCTCTGTTACGGTGATCGGCAGGCTGGTTTCCTCTCGTAAAAGGCGGTCCAGGTTCTTGAGGAGAGCACCGCCGCCGGTCAGTATGATTCCCCGATCGACGATGTCGGCGGACAGTTCCGGCGGGGTCTGCTCCAGGGCAATTTTAACCGTCTCGATGATGGCATCGATTTGTTCGGAAATAGCGATACGAATCTCTTCCGAATCAATGGACAAAATCTTGGGGATGCCCGAGGCCAGATCGCGGCCCTTGACCTCGATGGTCTCCAGGTTCTGGGGATCCGGGTAGGCGTTGCCAATGGTCGTCTTGATGACTTCAGCGGTGCGCTCACCGATGAGCAGGTTGTATTTGCGCTTGATGTATTGAATGATGGCCGAATCCATCTTGTCGCCGGCCACCCGCACGGAACGGCTGTAAACAATGCCTTTCAGCGAAATAACCGCCACTTCGGTTGTGCCGCCGCCGATGTCCACCACCATGTTACAGGTAGGTTCGGTGATGGGCAGCCCGGCGCCAATGGCGGCCGCCATGGGCTCTTCGATCAAAAACACCTCCCGGGCTCCCGCGGATTCCGCCGATTCGCGTACCGCCCGCTTTTCGACCTGGGTAATTCCGGAGGGAACCGCCACGATGATCCGCGGCCGCACAAATGTTCGCCGGTTATGCACTTTGTGAATAAAATGCCGCAGCATGGCCTCGGTAACCTCGAAATCGGCGATCACCCCGTCGCGCATGGGCCGAATCGCCAGGATGTTTCCCGGGGTTTTGCCCAGCATGTTTTTAGCTTCCAGGCCCACGGCCAGAACGCGGTTTTTAGAGCGGTTGCCGGTACTGACGGCAACAACGGAAGGCTCACTCAATACGATTCCCTTGCCCTTCACATACACAAGGGTGTTGGCCGTACCAAGATCTATGGCAAGATCGTTGGAAAACATGCCCAGAATTCCATCAAAAAATAAATTCATAGTACCTCGTCATCGCGCACAGTTATGTGCCGGTTTGCAGGGTTTAATTTTTTCAGGTTTTGGAAAAGTTTATGCAAGATCAATAATAGAAAGATATCAATAAATTACTATCAAACATATTGTATCACCACAAGCAAAAGAAATCATCAAAAAAATGACG
>JAOZPY010000071.1:2718-9990 GCA_029932495.1 Desulfobacterales bacterium | reverse complement strand
CATGTCCGAAGCCACAAGATTCGCCTCGATTTGCAGGAATTCCGGGTTGACAAGGATTCATGGACGCTAAAAACCACCAGGACGGCAAGCCGGGGACGGTCAGCATGGTTGGTTTTGATTTCGGATCAACCACCAGCGGTGCCATGGTCGCAAGAGCCCAGGTCGGCTTGAACTGTATTACCGGCAAGATGCAGTTTGGGGAACCTCATGTTTTATACCAGTCGGAGTCCGTTTTTACACCCTTCCACAGAGGGAAAATAGACCGGGTTCGATTGAGCCGTCATATTGACCGCTGGCTCGCTGAAAGCGGCGTTGCCTGCAAAGATTTATTTGCAGGTGGTGTCATTATTACGGGATTAGCGGCAAGAAAGGCCAACGCCGATGCCATTGCCCGCATGGTCGGTGAGCGAATCGGCGAGGCGGTCATCGCTACCGCAGATGATCCCCGTCTTGAATCGTGGCTGGCTTTCATGGGCAGCTGTTCCGTTTTATCGCGCTTTCATTCTAAAACCCCATTTATCAATATGGACGTCGGTGGCGGAACCACGAACTCGGCATACGCTATCAATGGCAATGTTCTGCATACCGGCTGTCATTTTGTGGGGGCCCGACATTTTCAATTCGTACCGGGCGGTTACAAACTGGTCGGCATGTCTTCCTATGGGCGGGCGCTATTGAAAAGGCTCGGCATTGATAAGGATGTCGGGGACCGATTAACGCCTCTGGAGATCGATGCGATTCTCAAATTTTACATCGCAGCCCTGGAAGCGATTGTTACAGGCAATACCGGTTTTTTCAATAGCCCCGATGCAAGGGTTTATCAGCAGGTTCCTTTTGTCTTTGAAAATAAAGGTCGCAGACCAATTGTGGTGTTTTCCGGAGGCGTCGGCGAGCTGGTCTACGCGCTTGGACGGGGAAATGATATGCTGGGAACCACGCACTACGGCGATTTCGGCATTGACCTGGCGCTACGAATTGCTCAATCTTCAGTTCTTTCCACCGGCATCGGCACCCTGGTACCGGAAAATATGGGCCGGGCAACGGTATACGGTCTGACCCTGCACAATACGGAAGTTTCCGGCTCAACCATCTTTTTACCTGCGCAAGAAATCCTTCCCTGTCGGGATCTTCCTATTGTCGCCCGACTGCCTGTCGATGCACGGCCAGAATCAATTCAGCATGCTTTGTCATTATCGGCTGCAAGCCCCAGCGGTGCATGCATTCAGGTGCTGCCCACAAGAGATCATAATGAGACCATGGCGGGGATCCCCGGATCTGAAAGTCTTGAAAGAGTGAAGGCCCTGGGCGCTAAACTGCACGCTGCACTAAAAAATATACGACCCAAACAGCCCGTGGTGCTCTTGGTATCGCACAATTATGGTCAGGTGCTGGGAAACTATGCCACAAACTGGAGACAATTGCCTTTAAGTTTAATCGTTATTGACGAAATCCCTGATCGGCAGGCCCATTTCGTAAATATCGGCCGCCTCCGCAATAACATCGTTCCGGTTGCATTTTATGGTGTCTGTTAATCATCTCATAAAAGAAAACGCCCATGAAAAATCTTACCCCGATCAATGAAATCAAAATTCCGGAACCGAGGCTTGAGGAAGTTTATACCACAAGGGTCATGGAAAAGGAGATCCGCTTCAAGGGGTTAAAAAAACTTTTGGGAGCTGCTGACATCAGCAAAGCCGGTGACCGCAACACCAACCTGGCCCCGGCCAATGATATGATTCGCGAAAGTGCCCGCGTAATTTTGTCTTCCCTTACACTCCAACATATCTACGACAACCCCTTAACGGATGACAAGGGGCGGTTGGATTCCGTGGTGAGGGTCGGATATGATATCGATTACGAAGTATTCCAAACCATATTATCCATGACACTGGGAGAAGTGAAAAATCATTTGCTTCGAAGTGACGGTCGGGAACTGAAACGCTTGGGGCGGGGGCTGACGCCGGTTATGGCCGCCGCCCTTGCTAAACTGATGGATGCCCATGAGTTGATTTTCATCCCTCGAAAAATATCCAGCCCCACAAAGGCCCGGACGCTGATTGGGCTGCCGGGCACCCTATCTTTCAGAATACAGCCAAATCATCCCCAGGATAACCTCGATGCCATCTCCGTGATGGTTTACACGGATCTATCGCTGGGTATGGGAGATTGTCTCATCGGTGTGAATCCCGCCGAAGGTTCCATTGAAACCATCAGAGCCATCATCACCCATCTGGATAAAATTCGCAGGGAAACCGGAGCCCCGACTCAGATTTGCGTACTCGGACATGTTAAGAACCAGTTGGCGGCACTGGAAGCGGGCGCGCCCATCGAAATTCTTTTTCAAAGCTTTGCCGGGACTGAACGGACGCTGACCGAAGAATTTGATGTAACCGTCGAATACATGGACCATGCGTATACCACGATGGCCGAAACGGGGCCGCTCAGGCACCTTGCCCGTCAGTTCATGTACTTTGAAACCGGACAGGGCAGCGAAATGACCTACCGCAAACACAACGGAATCGATATGACCACCTGCGAAGCGCTGAGTTACGGGCTATGCCGCCGTTATGACCCTTTCATGGTCAACAGCGCCACCGGCTTCATCGGCCCGGAAACCCATTTGAACGACATTGAACTGATGGTGTCCAATCTTCAGGACAACTTCATGGGCAAACTCCTTGGACTGCCCATGGGGGTCAGCCCGAGCTATACCTTACACGCCGAGACCCATATGGAGGGGCAGCAGTTGACGGCTCATATGGCCGCCGCGGCCGGCGCGAACTTTTTCATGGATATCTATCTCGGAACGGACCGCATGCTGGCCCATTTTGTCAACAGCGGACATGACGACCAGACACTGCGGGAAGTCCACAATCGCGTTCCGGCTCCTGAGTTCCTTGAATGGGCAAGGGAAAAGGGAATCTTCGAGCAGGCACCCGACGGAAAAGTTTGCCGTGGTCCGAAATGGGGAGACCCGAAATTATTCTGTAAATCGGATGCCGAGCTGCAAAGACTTCTGGAATCCCTGCCGTCGGCACCGGGGTTTGAAAACGCCGGCCCCCGGCCCGTCAACCAGATCCAGAGGACCCTGCTGCTGAACCAGGCTGTCGGGCGGGAAGCGGTCCACGGAAATTTACGGCTGAATGAGCTTCGCTCCATTGATTTCAGGCTGCTGAAAACCTTGGCGGCTAATCGATTGGATCACCTCACCCATCCCGAATTCGGCGCCAAGCTGGCCAAAGAAAGTCGGGAAGCTCTGGGTCCGGAAAATCATGACATTCAGATCGTCATTGCAGACGGCCTCAGTGCCGAAGCAATTCACCATAACATCCATGACATGCTTGCAGTGCTTGAAGACGGATTGAAGAACAGGGGCTACAGCATGGGGCAGCATATCCTGGTCAACTACGGCAGGGTTAAACTGGCTGAATGTATCGGCGATATTCTGCAACCAAAACTGATCATCATGCTGATCGGCGAACGTCCCGGTGGAAATGCACTGGCTTCCAGGAGCATGTCCGCTTATATGACTTATCGTCTTGTCGATCCCAAGATTCGAAAACAGGCTGCTGAATACAGCAAAAACCCCACAATTTGTTATGAATACACCCTGATTAGCAATATTTACGCCGGTGGACTTCCCGCCCTCGAGGCAGGCAGTGTCGTGGTAGAAAAAGTGATTCAAATTTTAACCCACAAGGCCGCCGGCAACCGGTTGGAAGAGGTGCTCAAGAAGCAAAACGCTAACTTTTAAAGAAAGGAGGATTTGATATCTCGGATAATTTTTTAGCAATGGGATCTCGTTGTTTTAATCTCACAAAACTGTTAAAAGGAGCGTTACCATGTCAAAAAAAGTAAAATTCAACAAAAAATGGCTGATGTTTGTCGCGGTATTTTCGCTGATTTTCATGTTTGGGGCGCTGAGTGCCAGCGCAGCCACCTTAAAATTAAAATTTTCTCATCAAAATAATGTCTACGATGCGGATCAACTTCTTGCGGAAACATTTAAGAAGCTTATTGAGGAGAAGACAAAAGGAGCTATCAGCATTTCCATTTACCCTGGGACGCTGACTACCAGCGAAGAGGAAGCCATTGAATTTATTAAATCCGGAACGATCGATTTTGATACGAACAGCGCCGGCCATATCGCTGGTTATTATGACGATATTCAGTTCCTGCAGCTACCCTATCTTTTTAAAAGCCCGGCGCACTATAATGTTGCCCGACAGTCCGATGTCGTCAAGCAAATACTCGCCGAGGTCGGAAAGGCCACCGGCCTGATTGCCCTTGGGATATATTCGGACTGCAATGGTTTCGGAATCGCCAGCACCAAGCCAATCCGTAGTATCGCAGACACCAAGGGTATCAAACTGCGATGCATGCAGAATCCATTGTTCATCGATATTTATGAAGCTTTCGGCTTCACAGTGACCCCAACCGATTGGGGCGAACTGTATACCTCCCTGCAAACTGGCCTGGTCAATGCCAATGATCTGGGATGTTACTGCCAGTATATTTTCAAGCTCAAGGAGGTTGTCAACAGCTTCGCTGTTTTGCATCAGATGTGGACTCAGAAAATTCTCATGGTCTCCCCCAAAACATGGGCCAAACTCAGTGAGCAGCAGAAGCAGTTGGTCCGCACTGTTGCCAATGAGGCCATTGAATTGACGGATGCATGGCAATACGCAAGGGAGAGGGAAGCCATTGAAAAGGCCAAAAAGGATGGCTGTACCGTCACGTATCCTGATACGGCCCCTTTCAAAAAAGCGGCGGAAAAGGTGTATGCAAAATGGTTTAAAAGCCATCCCCGTTGGCAAGAATGGTACGATGCGATCCAGTATCTAGACCCGGTTGCGAGAATGCCGAAAGCGGCGATGAAAAAGTAACCGGCATTACCCGCGATATCCAGGGGCAAGCCCAAGGGGGTTCATAAAAACAGAGGCCGCCCTTGCCGGGCGGCTTCTAAAAAGGGAGGGGTAATCGCCCTTGTCAAAAAGATACCGGATCCGGGTTGGCGCATCAACCCGGATCTATCCCCAACTGAAAAAATTGCGGAAAAGCCCGGAGGACTGGATGATGATAACCGAAACCCATCAGAATTTTGCCAAATCCGCTCTGACCGTTTTGTTGAACAAAACGACGGCAGGTATAAACGCGGCCCTGTTTATTTTTTTAGTGGCCATGGGGCTGATCCTCGGTGCCAATATCGTTCTGCGGTATCTGTTTGAAAGTCCCATCTCCTGGTCAAATGTCATAACGCGCTATGCGTATATCTATATTGTTCTTCTGGGAACAGCCATTTCATACATCGAGGGGGGCCACGCTCAAATAGATTTTGTCTATAACGGCGTCTCAAAACGGACCCAAGCGCTTTTTGATCTGTTGCACTATCTTGCCATGATGTTTCTCTGCATCATTCTCATTTTTTTCGGCATAAAGCACGTGATAACCATGTGGCCTGTTCATTCACCGGTAGTCAATTTTCTTTCGATGGGCGTTGTGTATGGTTCGGTTCCCATCAGCGCTGCTGTGATGGTTGTTTTTCTCATTAAAAAAATACTTGAACTGAATTTCAAATAGGGGTGGCGCATGACATACATTATTCTCATGATTATCTGCTTTGTCATCTTGATGGCGATTCGCGTACCCATTCCGTTTGCCCTGCTCATTTCGACCTTTGTATATTATATCGGACTTGACTTGCCGATGAACATTATCGTCGTTCGGCTGCTGAGATCATTCGACTCATTTATACTGCTTGCCATCCCCTTTTTTGTGCTGGCCGGCAGAATTATGTCCGAGGGCGGCATCAGTGATCGTCTGGTAAAACTGTCGGATCTTATCGTCGGCCGGGTAAAGGGGAGTCTGGCCTATGTCAATATTGTCGTGAGCATGTTTTTTGGCGGGATTACCGGAACGGCAATTTCCGATACCACCGCCATCGGATCGATTCTAATTCCTTCGATGGTGAAAAAAGGGTATTCAAAGAGCTTCAGTGGCGCGGTAACGGCAGCCTCCTCCACCATGGGGCCGATCATCCCTCCAAGCCTGATGTTCATCATCTATGGTTCCATTGCCCAAGTATCGATACGGGATCTTTTTCTGGCGGGAGCTGTTCCCGGCATCATGGTCGGTTTTGCCCAAATGGCGGTTGTCAAAATATTGGCCAAAAAGCATGACTTCCCCCGGCGGGAGGAAAAGATAGAATTCAAGGCGGCAACCCGGATTGTTTCGAATGCCATTCTGGCAATTTTGTTGCCAGTGATCATTTTGGGAGGCATCCTGTTGGGTGTTGTAAGCCCCACCGAAGCCGCGGTTGTTGCGACTTTTTATGCGGCCTTTATCGCCCTTTTGGTATACCGCTCCATCACGCTAAAAAGAATGGTTTCCGTGATCAAGGACTCTGCCGTGGAAACCGGTAGTGTTTCGATCATCATCGCCGCCGCTGCTCTTTTCGGGTGGGCCCTTTCAAATGAGCAAGTTCCCCAGCAGTTTGCGCAATTTCTGATAGCACACATTTCTGCCAAATGGCAGATCCTGTTGTTGATCAATATTATGCTTTTTTCATTGGGTATGTTCATGGACAGCATCCCGGCCATCATGATTGTGACACCCGTTTTCTTGCCGCTTTTTAAAATGCTGCATGTCGACCCGCTTCAGGCTGGCCTATTTATGAGCGTTAATTTAATTACCGGCCTGGCGACTCCCCCTGTGGGATGTTGCCTGTTTGCCGCCTCGATCATTTCAGGGGAATCAATGGAAAGAATCAGCAAAGCAGTGTTGCCTTTTCTGGCTGCAAATGTGGTCGTTGTGCTTTTGGTGACCTATATTCCTCAGATCACATTGTTTATTCCATCACTTTTTAAATAATGGTTGAAAAGGGCTTATGCAGTATTGCGCGGTCTTGAAAACAAGATCCACCAACCTGAAACTGCATTGTCAATTGGCATGTAAAAAGGAAAAATCTTTAACCCAAAAAAGGTCCATGCGCAGATGGTCAATAAAAACAATCGCAATTCCGCCAAAACAAAAGCATACGAAAATCTCAGGTACCGAATTATCACCCAGGAGCTTCCCCCTGGAGAGCTTTTGAAAGAAAAAGAGCTCATGGCTTGCTATGATATCGGCCGTACCCCGTTGAGGGAGATTATATTGGAGTTGCAACGGCAGGGCCTTGTTCGCAGGGTTGCCCGATCCGGAACCTGGGTGGCCCCGCTGGATTTGAATTTTGTAAAACAGATTGCGGAAGTGCGCCAACCCTTGGAAAAACTC
>JAOZPY010000071.1:0-2708 GCA_029932495.1 Desulfobacterales bacterium | reverse complement strand
TCAAAAGCCCAACTGGATCTTCTTGGCGACATTTTAAAAAAGGCAGGGGCGGTACTATCGGATAAAAATACGGACCTTCAGCAGCTTATTCAATATGAATCCCAGTTTCATCATGTCATATATGCTGCCACGGGGAATCAGAAACTAGAGGAATTGCTTTTGGAATTTCAGAGTATCAGCTCCCGACTTTGGCATAATCTCTTTTTTACCAAAGAGCACCTCCGAGAAATGTTAGACGATCACAGAGAGATCCTGAATAGCCTCAACAAAGGAGATGGGAAAATCTGTGGCAAACTGATGCAGCGGCATACTCAGGCTTACTTTGGCCAGAAAGTCAACGGGCTGAGTTGAAGGGTAATTAACGATTGATTCATACGATAAGGCTGGAGAGTTAAATGATGAAAAATCCTCGTGGACAAATGCTATATTTGTCAAAAAAAGATGTCGAGTCCCTGGATATTTCAACCGCTGAAATAATTGCCCGTCTGGAAACGGTTTTTGCGGAAAAGGGCCACGGGCAGGTTGAAATGCCACCCAAACCAGCGATCCACACCAATGGCGATGCCTTTTTGCATGCAATGCCGGCGTTCATTCCAAAGATAGACTCGGCAGGAATCAAGTGGGTCGGCGGATATCCTGAAAATTACAAACACGGCCTGCCATACATCACCGGCCTTCTGGTACTCAACGACACGAAAACCGGTGTTCCTTATGCCCTCATGGATTGCACCTGGATTACCGCTATCCGTACGGCGGCGGCAACGGCTTTGACAGCCCGGTATTTGGCACGCAAGGATTCGTCGGAGCTGGCGATCCTGGGATGCGGCGTCCAGGGGCGCTATAACCTTCAAGCCCTGAGCACGCTTTTTAAGATTGCCCGGGTAAGCGTTTACGACATTTCAACCGAGGCCTCTCATCGTTATGCTCGGGAGATGGGCAGGCTCCTTGATTTTGATATTGAAATTGCCGCAAGTCCGCGACAAGCGGTGAGCGGTGCGGATATCATCGTAACGGCTGGCCCGTTTCTTAGAAAGCCAAAACCGGTTATAGAATTTGCCTGGATCAGAAAGGGTGCCCTTGTATGTCCCCTTGATCTTGATTCATACCTGAAGCCCGAGGTATTTATCAAATCCGACTTTCTAACCACAGACGATCTTGAACAATTCAAACAGTTTAAGAAAAGCGGACTATTTGAAAACTGTCCGGAGAATATTGTAGATTTCAGTGATGTGGTCATCGGCAAGATTGAAGGCCGGAAAACCCCTGACGAGGTCATAACCGCCATCAATATCGGGCTGGCGCTGGAGGATATGGGCGTAGCCCCCATCGTTTACGAGAGAGCGAGGCAGATGGAAGTTGGTTTATGGCTTGATCTATAGCAAGGAGGAAGCATGAATTTTGAGCGAAAAAGAGTGGCGATTCTTGGAGGGGGCCACGGCGCGCATTGCATGGCTGCCGATCTCACTGCACGCGGTTTTATGGTCAATCTGTTTGAAATGCCCGAGTTGCAGCACCACCTGCCCGAACTTTTCGATAAAAAAACCATAGAAATCGATGGGTGCATCAAGGGGCGCTATACCCTTGAAAAAGTGACAAGTGACATCCATGCGGCGATTGATGGCGTGCGCTATATTCTCATTGTAACCCCCGCTTTTGCCCACAAGGCTTATGCCAATCTGCTCAAGGGAAAAGTAGACCGGCGCAATCAGGTTGTCGTTTTTTATCCGGGTGCGTTTGCCGGGCTTTTGTTTAAAACGATTCTTGGCAATGATTGCCCCGTCATTGCAGAGGCCAACAACCTGCCTTATGACACCCGCCTGCTTGCGCCCTGCAAAGTGATGGCTTATGGTTTTAACGATATCAACATTGCTTTTATGCCGGGAAAAGCAGGCGCGGACATGTTTGAAGAATTAAAGCAGCTGCATCCCTTTGTCCGGATGTACGCAGACGTGCTGGAAGCCGGTCTGAGCATTGTCAATCCTGCTTTTCATGCCGGGCTGTGCCTCTTTTCCATCAATGACATTGAGAACTGGCCGAAGCGGCCTTTTTTTCTTTATGAACACGGGGTGACGCCTGCCTCCGTAAAAATGAATATGATGCTGGACCAGGAAAGAAAGGCCATAGGGCAAGTTTTCGGTTATAATCTCAGGCCGATAGAAGATTTTTCAGGCCTTCCGGAGGGATACAGCTGGAAGGACCTGTACAAGGCCATCCATGGAGATATTTCGTTGACTTCGATCTCCGGTCCTCACGATATCAACAGCCGGTATCTAACCGAAGATATTCCCTATGGGCTGGTTCCCTGGAGCTATATCGGCAAGATCGCAGGGGTTAAAACCACCTATATCGACATCATTATCAATACCTACAATGTGATCCATGAAAAAAATTGGTGGGAAGAAGGAAGAAACCTGAAAGACTTGGGCCTTGAGGGGATGGGCATTGATGAGATTAAAAGTTATCTTGCCAGTGGCCAAAAATAATAAAACCGCGTGCGTTTGCCGGGCTGCCCCTTTTGCAGCCCAATATTTATTTTTGGGTTACCCGTCATTCAATGCTGGCAGTTCGATGTTCATCTTTTCATAATTGCTCGGGGACAAACGCCACCACATCGTCGATGCTGGTGGCATCGGAAAACAGCATGGCCAGCCGGTCGATACCCAGGGCGTTGCCGCAGGCGGCGGGCATGCGATTCAGGGCAGCCAGAA
>JAOZPY010000573.1 GCA_029932495.1 Desulfobacterales bacterium | reverse complement strand
CGATTTCCAGCCCCAGGCCCAGAACCCGGCCGTGCATGGCGCAGATGATGGGCAGCTCCACGGCTTCCAGACGGTTGATATACTGCTGAAATTTAAAAATCAGCGCCCGCAGGGGTGCACCACCGGCCCCGGCATCGCCCATGTAAGGCAGGACGGCTCCGCCCAGAGAATTAAAATCCACCCCCGCAGAAAAAATACTGCCTTCGCCTTTCAAGATGATCGCCCGGATCTGCGGATCTTCCGCCTGGCTTTCAACCATCTCGCACAGGCTGATCAGCATCTCCACCGTGATCGCATTTCTTTTCTCCGGACGATTAAAAGCGATGGTGTAAATGTTTTCCTTTTTCTCACCCGCTAAATAATTTTCTGCCATCACAACCTCACAAAAATTAAAGAAAGATAAAGGCTAAAGATTAAAGGACAAAGGTAAAAAAACCAGGCGCCGGGTCCAGACCTCAAGGCTCAAAGTAGATTGGGTCTTTCACCTTTATCCTTTGGCCTTTGAGCTAGATTATAATTTCCAGATCCTCGATGGGATAGGACATACACGCATGCACGTAGCCGAACTTACGGTCGGACTTTCTGACCGGCACCCCGGCGGGCTGAAACACCTTACCGGAGAGGATTTTAACCCGGCACATGCTGCACTCCCCGGAACGGCAAAGAGACGGGACCACGACCCCGTTTTTTTCCAGAGCCACCAGCAGTGGTTCATCGGCCCGGGCCTGTAAATCTTTGTGCCCCTTGACCTTCACCGTGAAGGCTGCCCGCGGGCCGATGTCCGCAGGCCAACCGGGATACTGCCGGATATCGGCCGGAGCACCGTACATTTCCTGCTTGATTTTGCGTTCCGGCACGCCCAGTTCTTGCACCTGGGGCAAACAGAAGTCATACAGCCCCCGGGGACCGCAGATAAAAAAGGATTTATCTTCGATGTCCGCCAGCACGCCTTTCATAAGGTCTCGCGTAATAAATCCGCAGGCCCCCTCGTAGCCGTCGGCAGGCTCTTCAAGCACCGGGACGTAATGGATATTGTCGAATCGTTCAGCGATACGATTCAATTCAGGTCCAAAAATCATGTCATCCACAGTTTTGCTGCCGTAAAAAAGAGTCACCGTGCGGTCCAGCCCGCATTCAACGATTTCACGGATCATGCTCATAAACGGCGTAATTCCGCTGCCGCCGGCAATACATACCATCTTCTTTTTGTGGATCAGTGGATTAAAGTAAAAGTTGCCTGCCGGTCCGGAACCGATCAGTGTATCACCGCGCTTGACCTTGTCGAGCAGATAGTTGGAAACCAGCCCGTTTTCAACCCGCCGCACGGTAATATCGTAAAATCCGGTCTGGTTGGGCTGCGATGAAATGCTGTAGGGACGGCTGGTGCGAATACCGCCGATCTCAAGGAAAAGGGCAATGTATTGGCCGGCCATAAACGGCGGCAGATAGTTATTTTTTGAAACCAGCCGCAGGGTTTTGGTTGACGGTGTCTGTTCAATAATTTCACTCACAGCCAGTTGAATCCGCTCAGGATGCAGTTGCCGGATATATTCCTCGGCCGAGGCCACGGCAGCCGCTGCCGTTCCGCCCAGTTTCCGGCTTACCTTGATCTGTTCGACCACATCCTGGTAGCCGTCGAATTCCTGCCAGATGCCTTTTTTCATAACAATCTCCTTGATTATGCCTGTGGTTTCTATTTGGCACCGAGTCTTTTGATAATGGATTTGGCGGCTGCAATACCCGAGCGCAATGTCGGCTCAAATCCATTGTCCCCGGCCCACCCGCCGGCAAAAAAAAGGCCGTCAATGGGCGAATGACGACCCGGCTGAAAAAACAATGAATCCTTGGTAAGCATTTCATACCCATATATAGCGCCCAGGGGATGGCCGAGATAGCGCATGTGTGTCAGGGGCGTGCCGATTTCAATTTCCTCGATATGATTTCTGGCCCCGGGAAATATCTCCTCGATGCGTTTGAGCATGGACTCGGCGCAACGAAATTTGACATCGTGGTATTGACGCGGCGGAATTCTCAACCAGGGCTCGCCGTACTTTAACGTCACCACATTGGCCTGGCAGGTGCCGGGCGGTGAAAACTGCGGGTCCGTCACATCATAGCAGCTGAGCACCAACAATTCATCGTCGATGTCGATGCGGTTCATGGTATCCAGCAGACCGTCGGATATGTCCGTGCTGCGCATCAGAAAATTTGTCGACTCGGCAATACCGAGCTGATCGGGCTCACAGTCAAAACCGATAAACATGGTAAAAGCCGAGGTGCTGAGATTGCGCGACTTCATTTCCACCAGCGCCTCGGCGGGAACCTGTCCCGGGTCCATCATATAATTATAAGTGGCCACCGGAGAGGCATTGGAAACCACCACCGGGGTTGAAATCTCGAGATCATCATCGGTCAGCACCCCCTGGACCTTCCCGTCGCGGACGATGATCTTTTTGGCACCGCAGCTGAAGCGCGCCGTGCCGCCACTGGCCAGAAACTTGTTTAAAATGGCATTGGACAGGGCCTGGGAGCCGCCCTTGACATGAAACGGCTTGAATTCCATATACTGGAAAAGC
>JAOZPY010000572.1 GCA_029932495.1 Desulfobacterales bacterium | reverse complement strand
GCGCCGAAAATATACGGCTTCATTTTCGGGTTCCAGCGTTTGGTCTGGTGGCCGAAATGAACACCGGCTTCCAGCAGCTCCTTCATCGTTACATAAGCCATTGGTCATACTCCCTTCGTTTCGGTTTTTTCCACCGCCATTGTCATCCCCGTTTCCGACTTTTCTGCCAAGCACCAGGAAACGGGTCGAATGGCGTGTGTGTTAAAAAAATCTTTTCTTTTTAGCAAATAATGTCAGTCATCGCAACCCTTTTCTGCCTTTATTTTCAATTCAACCACCCGATCATGGCCGCTGTAATCCTGTGAGAAACAACAGGCTTCGTAATGGCCGCAGTCAGCCGCGATCCGGGCGACCGCCGCTTTCTGGTCATATCCGATCTCCAGCAGCAGCGCACCTCCAGGTTTTAGATAATCGCCGGCGGTTACAATAATTTGCCGTAAGCAGTCCAATCCGTCAGCACCGGCATCCAGGGCCGCCAGCGGTTCATGGCGGTTGATCTCAGGTTGCAGTTCACGAATCACGGCACTGGGAATATAGGGGGGATTGGAGACCACCACATCCAGTGCACAGGCTGCCGGATTCAGGCATTGCATCCAGTCGCCGACAAAAAAATGGATGTGTTGCTGCACATGGTGGCGCCTGGCATTTTTGCGTGCCAGCAATGCCGCCTGCAGATACCCATCAGAGGCAAAATAAAGATGCCGGGGCTGCTCGCTGGCCAGGGCCAGCACAATGGCCCCTGAACCGGTTCCAAGCTCCAGAACGCGTTTGGCCGGACCGGCGTCATTTTTTGCCAGCACCTTCAGCACGGCTTCCACCAGGCATTCGGTCTCCGGCCTGGGGATCAGCACATCGGGCGTGACTTCCAACTCCAGTGACCAGAATTCCTTGCTTCCCATGATATAAGCCACGGGTTCCCGGCTGATGCGCCGCTTGATCAGGGATTTAAACCGCTGCAGTTCACCGGTGGCCAGGGGCTGATCATAGTTTAAATACAGGTCAATGCGCTTACAACCAAGGGCATGCGCCAGCAAAATTTCAGCCGTTGATCGGGGGCTGTCAATAGCGCGATCTTTAAAATAGGATGTCGCCCAGCGCACAAGCCTGATAATGGTCCATTGGTTCTTGTCACTGTCCGGAGGTCTCTGCATGCTGCAATGCCTGGCTCTGGTAGTAAGTTGTCAGGCCCTCGATCAACTCGTCGAGGTCTCCCTGCAGGATGTTGTCCAGCTTGTAGAGCGTCAGTCCGATGCGATGGTCGGTTACCCGCCCCTGGGGGAAATTATAGGTTCGAATCCTGCCGCTGCGATCACCGGTTCCCACCTGACTTTTGCGTTCTTCGGATCTTTTTTCCATCTGCTCCTGAAGCATCTGGTCCATCAGCCTGGCCCGCAGAACCCGCATGGCCTTGTTTTTATTTTTCAACTGCGATTTTTCATCCTGGCAGGTTACCACCAGCCCGGTGGGAAGATGGGTGATGCGCACGGCCGAATCGGTGGTGTTGACACTCTGCCCCCCGGGGCCCGTGGATCGGTAAACATCGATTTTAAGCTCGGAGGGATCGATTTTAAGATCCACTTCCTCGGCTTCAGGCAAAACCGCCACGGTCACCGCCGAAGTGTGGATACGCCCCTGGGTTTCGGTGGTCGGCACCCGCTGTACGCGGTGGGTGCCGCTTTCATACTTAAATGCACTGTAAGCGCCCTTGCCTTGAATCATCACAATGATCTCTTTGAATCCACCCACACCCGTGGGATGCTGGGACATCACCTCCACTTTCCAATTGCGATTTTCGGCATAGCGGGTGAACATCCGGAACAGATCCCCGGCAAACAACGCCGCTTCTTCCCCGCCGGTGCCGGCCCGGATCTCAACAATCACGTTTTTCTCATCACTGGGATCTTTGGGCAGCAAAAGTGATTTCAATTCGCCTTCCAGGGTTTCTTTTTCCTGCGACAGGGCGGCGATTTCATCGCCGGCCAGATCTTTTATCTCCGGATCGTTGTCTTTCAACAAGTCCCGGCTTTCTTCCAGATCCTGCAAAATCTGTTTGTATCTCCGGTAGACCGATACGATTTTGTTCAAATCGGCATGTTCCCGCACGTACTTGCGATAAACCGCCTGGTCCTGGACAATCTGCGGGTCACTCAGCAGCTTTTCGACTTGTTCGAAACGCTGTTCAACACCTTTTAGTTTTTCAAACATGGCTTCGGATGGCTATGGGTGGTTGATTGCCGTGCATTGCCGACTTTCACCGCAATGGAATGCACGGCTTTATAATTCTTGCCTTAAAAACCGGATGCTTCGCTCCCGGTTGCAAGTCCAACGCAAAAAGTACTGACCGGCGTTGGCTCACGTAAAAGCGATGGCTTATATTTGGTGGGATACGGAGGTTAGGTGGGTTTGGCCTGTTTCTGGAATTTTTCGTATTTTTTGCGGAAACGTTCAATACGACCCGCCGTGTCAACAAGTTTTTGCTTGCCCGTAAAAAACGGGTGGCATTTCGAACAAATTTCAACCCGGATGTTTTCCCGGGTCGAGCCCACCTCAATTTCATTGCCGCATGCACACCGGAT
>JAOZPY010000571.1 GCA_029932495.1 Desulfobacterales bacterium | reverse complement strand
TCAATTGCGGGATCAATCAGGCCGGTGGGCCGGACGATCAGCTCGACCAGGGTTTCTCTGGCCCGGGAAAGTTCATATTCGCTGGGTGTTGCCGACACGTATACAACCTGGGAAATTTTTGCTTCGGTTTCGGAAAATCTCAAGGGACGATTGTCCAGAGCCGACGGCAGGCGGAAACCATACTCCACCAGGGTCTGTTTACGCGAGCGATCCCCCCGGTACATTCCGCGCAGCTGCGGCACGGCAATATGGCTTTCATCGATGACCATCAGAAAATCATCCGGAAAATAATCCAGCAAAGTCGGTGGTGGCTGCCCGGGGCTGCGGCCGGTCAGGTGGCGGGAATAATTTTCAATCCCGTTGCAATAACCGAGTTCCTGCATCATTTCCAGGTCAAAATGGGTGCGCTCTTCAATACGCTGGGCTTCAATCAGTTTGCCTTCCTTGCGAAAATAATCGATGCGTTCTTTCAGTTCTTTGATAATGGCAGCGGTTGCTTTTTTCAGCGTCGTTTTACTGGTCACATAGTGACTGGCCGGAAAAATAGTGGCACGTTGAAGGGATTTGAGAACGATTCCCCGCAAGGCATCGATTTCGCAAACGGCTTCGATCCGGTCTCCAAAAAAATCGATACGCAGTGCTTTTTCCTCCTCGTAAGCCGGAAAGACCTCTACCCGGTCCCCGCGGACCCGGAAAACACCCCGGTGAAAATCGATGTCATTGCGTTCATAGTGCATGGCCACCAGCTTGCGCAAAAGCTCATCGCGTTCGCATGGCATGTCATTTTCGATGGCCACCCGCATGTCCAGGTAATCTTCCGGTGCGCCCAGTCCGAATATGCACGAAACACTGGCTACCACAACGATGTCGGGCCGCGATAAAACCGAACGCGTGGCTGAATGGCGCAGTTTATCAATCATTTCGTTGATGGATGAATCCTTCTGGATATACGTATCACTGGAAGGGATATAAGCTTCGGGCTGGTAATAATCGTAATAGCTGACAAAATATTCGACGGCATTTTCGGGAAACAGCTGCCGAAATTCCTGGTAAAGCTGGGCCGCCAGGGTTTTGTTGGGTGCCAGCACCAGTGTCGGCTTATTGATCCGGGCAATGACATTGGCGATGGTAAAAGTTTTACCGGACCCGGTCACCCCCAGCAGCACGTGATGTCGTTTTCCGGCCAGCAGATTTTGGGTGAGCGCTTCAATGGCTTGCGGCTGATCACCGGCCGGTTGGAAACCGGAGATTAATTTAAAGTTGGACATGATAAAATATTCGTAACCATCTTATAAATAAAAATAATATTAATTTAACTACCGTCAATAGGATTGGAGAAAAACCAGGGGTCAGGGATTCAAGGGTTCAAGGATTCAAGGGATTTGTATTGCCAAACCTTAAGCTATGCGAAAAATTGTCTGTCATTCAATCAGGGTCACGCACATGGCACCCATGCCTTCCCCGGCCCCAATCAGACCCAACCATTCGGTGGTAGTCGCTTTAACGTTAACACATCCGGTATCCACGTCAATGGTGGCCGCCAGTTTTTCGCAAATGCGCCGGCGGAAGGGAGTGATTTGGGGAGCCTGGGCAAAAACAATGGTGTCGATGTTGACAATGGCAAAACCCCGGGCACGAACCATTTCGCAGGTACGGGCCAGAAGAATGAGACTGGATATATCCTGGTACTGCGGGTCGGAGTCGGGAAAATGCATTCCGATGTCTCCCAGACCGGCGGCCCCCAGCAAGGCGTCACAGACGGCATGCACCAGGACATCGGCGTCCGAGTGCCCCAGCAAACCCTTTTCAAAGGGAATCTGTATCCCGCCCAGAATGAGTGGGCGGTCGTTCACCAGTTGGTGGATGTCGTATCCAATGCCGACGTGCATGGGCTGGCTCCTTGCCGGAGGTTTGCCGAATCGGTGGTAACCCCTCGTGCTTGTTGCCGGGTTATATAGCACATTCCCTTTTTTTCGTAAAGCAGCGCGACCGGCCGGGATGCCCGGAGCTAAAGTTCCAGTCGAACCGGCCGATACAGTTAATGCGAAACTCAATTTTTATGAATTACCAATATCCGGTGGGCACGGCTGCCCTGCCGGCAAGGAGGCTGTTGCGATGACGGTAAAACTGATTGTCCTGGCGATTACCCTGTTCATTTATGTGCTCATCATTGTCGCTTTTAACAGGGCCCGCATGAAATATAAAGGGGGTCGGGTCGGAGATGTGATCAACCTGATCCTGATTACGGTGGTGCTGCTGTTTCTGGCCGATTATGTCGGCTTGCTGGATGCTTACATCAGTGACAACGTGGCCTTTATCCTGCAGACTTTGTTCCGGACGACCGCCCTGTCATTTCTGGCCCTGGGAGGCACCCGAATCGCCGGTCGCTAACCCCAATGGTTTCACCGACCTTTTAATTTTGCAAACAAACCCTTCGTCTTGGATTTTGCCGACCCGGCTTGGGTAATCTTTTTGTCGGCGGCAGCGATAATTTTTTTCACTTCTTCAATCACGAGATGCTTGTCAGGTGAAGCCACCTGATAGGTAACGATGTGTTGGAGGGTGTTTTCGACCGCTTCA
>JAOZPY010000570.1 GCA_029932495.1 Desulfobacterales bacterium | reverse complement strand
AGGCCGTCAATCAGAACGGGCAGGTGGCCGTGGTGGAATTTTACCAGCGCCGGGTGCGGATTTTCGATTCCCGGGGCCAGGTGGTCCGGCAGTTCGGAACCCGGGGCAAGGGACCGGGGCGCTTTCTGGGCCCCTTCGATGTCGCCGTGGATGGACGGGACAATTTTTTCGTGCTGGACCGCGACGGCAGGTGCGTGCAGAAGTTTGACCGCCAGGGCACGTTTGTGGCCCGCTTCGGAAAAAGCGGAAGCCAGCCGGGACAGTTTCGGCGGCCGTGGTCCATTGCCGTCGGGCCGGCCGGAAACGTGTATGTGACTGATTACGGTAAAAATGCCGTGCTGAAATTCAGCTGCGACGGGCGCTTTCTGATGGAATGGGGCAACCGCAAAAAGCGCGGTGAAGCCATGCGCTCGCCCACCGGCATCGCCGTGGATCGGCAGGGCAATGTTTACGTTGCCGAGCAGGGGCGCAAAATTATCAGCAAATACGTGCCGGTCCGTGGTGTTGCAGCCCGCTGAAATCAACGGCCACTCCAGCCAGGGAGGGGAAACGGATTCTATAATTCACCGATCGGGATGCTCAGCAGTTCATGGTAGGGCAGGAAACAAAGCCGGGTCTGACCGAGGGTGACCTGTTTTTTGAAATCAAGATTGACTAGGTAAGCTGCGGCCGGACGGTACTTTGTGATGAAACTGCGCAGGGATCGCGGCACGGTTTCTTTTTTAAAAGAACGATATTTCACCTCGATAGGGATTAACTGCCGGCCGCTTTCCCAGATAAAATCAACTTCAGCCTTGTCCTTGGTGCGCCAGAAATGAAGTTTTGTTGCTGACGACAGCAACCGCCTTCGAAGCAGAAGATAAATAAAATTTTCAAAAACAAAACTGTACTCGACTGGACGGCTTAGATGGCCGAAAAGGTCAAGGGCATAATTTCGCAACCCCAGATCCCAGAAATAGGGGATCGGTGATTTGGAAATTTCCTTGCGCACATTGCGGGCATAGGGCGCAATTAAGTCCAAAAGATATATTTTTTGAGCATACCACAGATATTTTTTCACCGTGGGGTAGGAAAGATTCAATGTTGAAGAAAGTTCATTGTAATTGAGCAGATTGCCAATTTGGCTGGCAATAACTTTAATCAGCGCATTGAAGGCCTCGGGCTTGTCTATTTTCAGCAGATAGGCAATATCTTTTTCTAGGGTACTGCGGTAAATGTCATCTATGATTTGAGTTTTTTCTTTTTTTCCGGGCGCCAGAATCACGCGGGGAAATCCCCCGAAATTCATATATTCGATTAAAAGATTATGCGCTTTGTCTTTTTCGATTTCAAAGAAGGCCTTCAGGTTATCCTGATACTGGTAGCCGGTTTTGTGGTTGACAAATTCTTCGAAACTGATGGATGTCAGTTCAAACAATCGCTTTCTGCCGACCAAAGACTCTTGAATTTTTGCTTTTAATTCAAGGCTTCCCGAACCGGAAACAATAAATTTATATGGCAATTTGAGATCAAAAAGGCCCTTGAGAAACAGGCCGGCATTTTCTTTGCGCTGGATTTCATCGATAAAGATGTATGCCCGCTGACGGCCGAATTCCAATTCTATTTTTCCCAGCAACGCCGCCTGGGAATCAAAATGCGGTCGGTCCCATTCGATATCCAGATTGAGGTAGAGAGTGCGCTCTCCCCTTTGATGCAGATAATCCTGCAACTGCTCCATGAGCGTTGTTTTACCGGCCTGCCGGGGTCCGATGATAATGCTCAGCTCTTTTTGCGGCAGATGGCCAACAAGCTCTTTAAACAGCTTTCGTTTAATCATAAATAAATAATAACCCGATAAATTCTAAAGTCAATATATATTTTAATCGGATTTATGTGTTGAGCATATGGTTTTTCACCCCATTGATGGAAGTTAAACATGGTCAGACTGCTGGACGATTGCTAATTGATAAAGGCTGCCGGTCCAAAGGGTTCAAGGTGTTGCCGGATGCAGCAGAAATAAAAACAACTTGACCGCCAGTGGCAAAGATGGTTTTTTTGCATTAGTCAGTTCAATACTCATAACAGTAAGGCAGGAGCCACCGCATGCATGGATTTTACGGGCGTATTTTACTAATCGACCTGGACAGAACGCAGTTTGACATTCAAACCATCAGTGATGACGTGCTGGAAAAATACTTGGGGGGCAAGGGCTTGGCCGCCCACTTGCTGGTGGAGCTCAATCCGCCGGGGGTGGATCCGCTGGACCCGCAAAATCATTTGATTTTTGCCACCGGCCCGCTGGGGGGCAGCGCGGTATGGGGTTCGTGCCGTTACGGGGTGTTTACCAAAAGTCCGCTGACCGGCCTGTTCACCGAGTCCTATTGCGGGGGCCGAGCCCCGGATGCCGTCGATGCGGCCGGTTTCGATGCCATCGTGATCCGGGGGGCGGCCGGACAGCCCACGGTGCTGACCATCCATCCGCAGGGCGTGGATTTTCACGAGGCCGGCGATATCTGGGGCATGGAAACCTATGGGGCCGAGGATGCGGTCAAAAAGCGCTTTGCCCGCAGCGAATACCGCAAAAAGGGGGCGGTGGTCATCGGACCGGCT